>CAYQOZ010000063.1:0-10222 GCA_964419355.1 uncultured Candidatus Cloacimonadota bacterium
AAAATTTTTCGTATCTCTTCCGATATTTTGGGTCCTCCAGGTTCACGCGTGAGAAATATATCCTCCCCTTGCTTTTCCAAATAATCTCTTAACAATTTCGCCTGTGTCGATTTTCCGCAACCTTCAATTCCTTCAAAAGTTATAAACATACTCTATTTCCTTAATTATTTTTTTAATAATATAATTTCTGCCCGGGACGAATAATTACAATTCCATTACTATTTTTCAGTTTATTCATAGCAATTAATTTTTTGGTAGAAATGCCCAATTTATGTGCGATTCCACCAACAGTTTCGCCTTTTTTCACGATATGATATTTTCCTTTCGATGCGGTTCCATACAATTTCAATTTTTGTTTCGGATAGATAACATTCGACCGCAAACCGTTTATCTGTTTGATTTTTGCAACCGTTGTTTTATATCTTTTTGCGATATCGTATAAATTATCACCTCTTTTCACAATGTGTTGAGTGAAAAACCCAGCATTTGTATCCAAAAATTGTTTTTCAATAATCGCTAAATTTTTTAGATTTTTCTTACTGTTTTTAGGAATCAAGATGGAATAATTACCAGGTGGAAGAACCACATTATTAATCGCAGAATATTTTTCTCTCTTTTTCTTATAGATTTTTATCCACGGATTCAGCTCTAAAACATCTCCCAAATTTGTTCCTTGAGCTTTCACCCAATCATCTATTTTATAGTGTCCTTTTAATTTTGCTTTTACTAACTTATTTTTAGATAAAATTGACTCTTGAAGTTCAAATTTTTTGCCAAATATTTTTTTCTGATTTTCCATAATGATTTTAATTGCGGCAGCGCGCCAAACATATTTATTGGTTTCGTCAACTCGGAGCATAATTTCAAAAAAATCGGTAGATTCTTGCTGACGAATTACTTTGGAAATACTTCCAACACCGGCATTATAAGCCGCCATAGCCAGAAGCCAATCATCTGCTCCTTTTCGAGAAAGTATGTTGTGGGCATTCGTCAAATATGAAGCCGCTGCCGGCGTTGCTTTGAAAATATTTTTTCGCTCATCAATAAAGGAATCTATTTTCATACCAAATCCTTTTGCGGTTTTTGGCATAAATTGCCAAATTCCCAAAGCACCAACCCTCGAACCAGCAAATGAGCTTAATCTGCTCTCTGCAATCGCCAAATATTTCACATCTAAAGGAATACTATTTTCGACAAATATGGAATCAAAATAGGCAAAATATTTTCCGCTTCTGGGAATGTAGCGATGTGCAGAACGCAATTCTTCATTATAGATAATTCTAAATTTTTCATAAATTCTTTCACTCGTAAGATCGAAAATTCTTCCAGCAAATTCAATTGAATCCGGAATCACAAAATTTTTATTTACCGCAACTCTGCTGTTAGAAATTTCCAAAGCCGTTTTCAAAGAATCAATAACAAATTCTTTTTCTTTAAGCACCAAATTGAGAGAATCAATAATGCTCGGATCGATTAGTATCAGTTCCTTCTCTAAAACAGGTTCCAAATTTGCGGGTTTTTCCTCTTTGGGATAATTATCATTCGTAATTTTTTCCTCATTTTTTACGGGTTGGATATAATCTGAATAATCGTAATTTAGTGAACAACCCAAAAAAATCAATAAGATAAGTAAAGCCAAAAATTTATTCATCACTCTCCATCATTTTGTTAATTAATATTTTTTTATTGTATTCTAAATACTCTCCACTTTGAATTTCTGCCAACCATTCAGAATGGTTTTGATACCACGAAATTGTTTTTTGCAATCCTTCTAAAAAACTTGTTTGAGGTTTCCAATTGAACTCTGATCTAAATTTATCAGAATTTATGGAATAGCAATAATCGTGTCCTTTTCTATCCATTACATGCTCAATTATATCTTCGGTAATTGACATTATTTTCAAGATTTGTTTTGCAAGTTGAATGTTCTCCATAAAATCTTCGCCACTAACATTATAAATTTCACCCGATTTTCCGCTGTGTAATATCTTATCTACAACCACACAATAATCATCCACAAAAAGCCAATTTCTTATGTTTCTGCCTTCGCCATAGATTGGAACATTTATTCCATTTAATGCATTGTTGACGATAAGAGGAATGAATTTTTCAGGAAACTGATTTGGTCCGTAAATGTTGCTCGATCTTATGATATTCACATTTTGTTTGAATGTTCTTTGAGCTACACAAACTAAATGATCTGCCGCTGATTTGCTAGCAGAATAAGGATTTGAAGGTGCCAAAATACAGTCTTCTTTACATTTTGTATCGAGAAAAACCGAACCATAAACTTCATCAGTGGAAATTTGTATAAACTTTGTAACCTCGTGTTCTCTGGCATTATTTAGCAGATTTTGCGTTCCTATCACATTTGTCTGCAAAAAAAGATTTGGAAGAGCAATGCTTTTATCAACATGAGATTCTGCCGCAAAATTAACCACAAAATCTGGACTAAACTGTTCAAAAACATTTTCTACTTCTTTCTCATTCGCAATATCACCTTTTACAAAAGTGTAATTTTGATTCTCTTCCATCACGATGAGATTATTCAGATTTCCAGCATAAGTTAGTTTATCAAAATTGATTATCTTGTAATCGGGATATTTTTGATTGACAAATTTAATAAAGTGCGAACCGATGAATCCTGCTCCACCAGTAATTAATATTATCTTTGATTCATTCATTTATTTTCCTTAATTTGAGAATAATTTAATTAACATAAATAAAATCGGAGCTGATATCAACAAACTATCGAATCGATCTAAAATTCCGCCGTGACCTGGTAAAAAATTGGAACTATCTTTCACACTCATATCACGCTTGAACATCGATTCCAAAACATCTCCGAACTGTCCGAAAATTCCCACTGAAATTGCCAACATTATTGTTTGTTCCAAACTAACTAATTTACCAAAATAGATAATTATGGAAAACAAAATTGCGGTAACAAAACCGGCCACAAAACCTTCTAAAGATTTATTGGGACTCGCTTTAATAATTCCTTTGTGTTTTCCATATTTACTTCCGATAAAATAGGCAGAAGAATCTGTGAACCAAATCATCGAAATAAGAGCAACCAACATCATATTTCCGCCTTCCTCCAACTGTCGCAATTTGTAAACGCTAACAAGCAAAAAGCTTATGTATAAAATCCCAAACATAATTGATGAAATTCGCATCAATGAGCCTTCAATTTTGTTTGTGAAAACATCGTAACCAGAAAAAATCAGTAGAGAGAAGAGAAATATTGGAAAAATTAATTCGTAATCAAATTTGATCAACAATACAAAAATAATCACATTTATCGGAATGAAAAGTAGTGGAATTTTAATTCCTTTGTTACGAAGCATTTCTCTAAATTCAAATGACATTATCGTTACCAATCCGCTGAGAAAAATGATGAAAGTTATCTCACCTTTAAAAAACAGAAAGAGTATAATCGGTATGAAAAATATTGCGACTAAAATTCTCTTTAGAAGTTTCATTATCTCGCTCCAAATCTTCTTTTTCGTTTTTGAAAATCTAATATTGATTGGATAAATTCTACTCTGGAAAAATCTGGCCACAGCGTTTTCGTAAACCAAAATTCCGAGTAAGCACTTTGCCAAATCAAAAAATTGGAAAGACGTTCTTCTCCACTCGTTCTAATAATTAAATCTGGGTCTGGCATTCCGGCTGTATAAAGAGAATTGCTAATTATATCGTCATCAATTTCATTTGCATCAATTTTTCCAGATTGAACATCAGAAATGATTTTTTGAAATCCATCAATCAGCTCTCTTCTACCACCATAATTCATCGCCACATTCAAGTGCAAACCGTTGTTATTCCAACTTTTCTTACAAGTTTTCATAACTTTTCGATTATAGTTTTCATCCAATTTTTCCTGACTTCCGATAAATCTAATATTAACATTATTATTTTTTAAATCATCAATTTCTTTCACCAAAGAGTCCATAATTAGTTTGAGAAGATAGCTTACTTCTTTGTTTGAACGCCGCCAATTTTCGGTGGAAAAAGCATAAACGGTGAGGTATTTCAAACCAATTTCAACCGCTGTCTCCACAATATTGCGAACTGTTTTCACGCCTGCACGATGACCATTAATTTTTTTTGTATCATTCTCTTTTGCCCAACGCCCATTACCGTCCATTATTATAGCGATATGTTTGGGAAGATGTTGTTTGTCTAAATGATTTATCAGTTTTTTATATTCCATAATTTAACCAATTCACCTATTTTTTCATCTTCAGAAAGGCACTCATAAAACCATCCAAATCACCATCCATTACTTTGGAAATATTTCCTGTCTCAAAATCTGTGCGATGATCTTTTACCATTTGATAAGGATGAAAAACATAAGACCTGATTTGATTTCCCCATCCAATTTCAGTTTTATTATTTTCCAATTTATTTCGTTCTTTTTCTCGTTGCTCTTCATAATACTGATACAATCTTGATTTGAGAAGTTTCATTGCAACCTCGCGATTACGAAGTTGTGAACGCTCATTCTGACATTGCACAACAATATTTGTGGGTGTGTGTGTAATTCGCACAGCAGAATCGGTTGTGTTTACGCCCTGTCCACCTCTTCCGCTTGCACGATAGGTATCAATGCGCAATTCACTCGAATCTATTTCTACCTCAATATCATCATCAATAATTGGATAGACAAAGACAGATGCAAAAGACGTTTGCCGTTTTCCTTGAGCATTAAAAGGAGAAATTCTAACCAAACGATGAACACCACTTTCACCCTTTAAATTTCCATAAGTATAATCACCAAATATTTCAATCGTAACGCTTTTGATGCCGGCAATATCGCCCGGTTGAAAATCGACAATATCCATTTTTAAATTAGAATTTTCTGCCCAGCGTTTATACATTCTTAAAAGCATTTCCGCCCAATCTTGTGATTCTGTTCCGCCAGCACCGGGATGAATAGTGAGCACAGCATCGTTGAAATCGGTCTTTCCATTTAGAACATATTTTATTTCGTTTTTAGTGATTTTTTCTTTATATTTTTCCAATTTTGCAACAGCTTCTGTCAACAACATTTCATTCTCTTCTTCTTCCAAAAGTAGGCGATAAGTTTCGAGATCTTCTGCTATTTTTGACAGCTCTCTATCTCCGGAAATTTGTGTATCTAAATTATTTATTTCTTTCGCTACTTTTTGTGCTCTTTTTTGATTATTCCAGAATCCTGATGAAGCCATCTCCTGCTCAAATTTATCTTTTTTATCTTCAAGTTCTGCAAGGTCAAACTAACCTCCGAATTTGATTAATTCGCTGAACTGTTTCTACGACTTCATTCACAAAATCTTTTATTTCCATTTAATTCTCCAATAAATTTGTTCAATAATTTTAAAGAGCGATATTTTATCAATAAAAACTTCCAGGAAGCAAATAACTTTTCACCTCTTCATTGTAATATCTGTCCGTCATTGTAGCGATAAAATCCCTTACTTTTTCGGCATTAGAAAATTTTGTAAGATAAGATTTATTTTTGCGATTGAGAAAATGTCTAAAAATATTGGAAGATTTATCTTTTTTAATTATATCTTCAAGATATTGTTCGAAAAGGATTTCCATACTTCTGTCAATTTTTATCCGTGCTCTTTTCACATTTTTATCAGTATAAATTTGGGAATAGTTAAACTTCTTTAATTTATGAAGATAAAAGGAAGTTTCCTCGTCAAATGCAATCTGGTCTTTCTCGTAACTATTTAGAATTACGCTTTTTACGAGTGTATCAATCATCTCACCATTTGTTTTACCCAAATAATCGGCACAATCTTGAGGAATATCCTTTCTCTCCAAAATATGCAATCGTATCGCATCCTCAATATCCTGTCCAATGTAAGCAATCGTATCGGAAATTCTAACAACACAACCCTCCAAAGTCGCCGGCATCCAATCATATTTTTCACCAGCTAATTTTTTGGAAATATATTTTTCAAAGCTCTTTTCAGTTTTATCTCGTTCTGGTCTCAAAATCTGATGATGAACCTCTCCATCGTGAGATATTATCCCATCTCGAACCTGAAAAGTAAGATTAATCCCTGTTCCTTTTCTGGAGATATAATCTACCATATTCAAACTTTGGATATTGTGATAAAAATGACCAATATTATGTCTTTGGGTGCAATTACTGAGAGCTACTTCTCCATCGTGTCCAAAAGGTGGATGACCAAGATCATGACCCAACGCAATTGCCTCTACTAATTCCGAGTTCAAACCTAACATATTGGAAATTGTTCTGGAAATTTGGGAGACATAAGTTGTGTGTAAACTGCGATTGGAAGCCTCTTCATCAAACATATTTGTAAACGAGAAAACCTGCGTTTTGCCCTGGTATCTGCGATATGCTCCGCTATGTAAAATGCGGTCGCGATCAATAGCAAAATCGGTTCTCATCAAACATTCATCCTCTTTTTTCAAACGAAATGCACTCTCATTTTTACAGGCAAAAGGGCTGAGATGTTCACTCACATTTTCTATGTTTTTTTTAAACAATTTTTTAAATTTCTGTTCATCCATTTTCTCTCCTCAAATTTCTTTCCAATTCATATTTTCTTAAATTTCATAAAGTATGGTGCAAAACCTTCTGCTCGTTTCATCATTTCAAAATAAGTTTCAACATGATCTTTGGTAGTTTCTCTGGAAAATCCCTCTTCAAAAAGCGAAACAAAATCATCTCTTCCAAAAAAATGCTCTACTATCCAATCTGCATATTCTTTATGGTCGGTTGCTATCTCCACAACGCCGCCATTTGTTAACATTTTATAGAGCAAATCGATAAACTCATTTTGGATAATTCTTCTGCTAAAATGCTTTCGTTTTGGCCACGGATCCGGGTGGATAAGATATATCTGTTGCACAGAATTTTGCGGAAAAAACTTTATGTTTTCTGCATCAATAAAGCTTTGAGCTACTTTTATGTTTTTATTAATATCTTTTTTCAGCTTTCTCAATATCGTTTTAATTCGTTTTTCTTTGGAATCAATTCCCAAAAAGTTTATCTGCAAATTTTGCCTTGCTTTTTCCAAAATAAATTCACCTCGACCGCTACCAATTTCAAGATGAACTGGATTTTTGTTACCAAAAATCTTCTGGAAATTTATATTTCCAGTAATTTCTATTTCAAATGTTTCTCTTTTCTCTCTCAAGTTTTCCATGATTTGAGACTAAAATTGAGTTACTACGATTTATGTCAAAGATTTACTTGCTATAAATTGATAATTTATTTTTTTTACAAAGGTATTTAAAAGTGAATTGGGAGATTAAGAATGAAAGGTATTATCTTTGGAAATAAAGTTTGTGATGTGGTATTTGTAGCGTTATTTTCTGCACAAATGCTGAAAGTGATTTTTTCGATTTTTACAGAAAAGAGAGTAAATTTTCGCCGTTTTCTCGATACTGGTAGTATGCCAAGTTCACATACTTCTTCAGTTGTATCGCTGGCAACTGCCATCTATTTATTGGAAGGTGGAAATTCAGCAGTATTTGTTCTCAGTTTAGTTTTTGCAGTGGTGGTGATGTATGATGCAACTGGTGTGCGACGTGCCGCTGGAAAACAAGCTTCAGTTTTGAATAAGATTGCCGAGAATATCCGCAAAAAAGAGGGTTACAAAATTATCGATAAAAATTTGAAAGAATTTTTGGGACACACACCGCTCGAAGTGTTTGGTGGTGCTATATTAGGTGTAGCAGTTGCCATCTTGATGATGCAATTGTAAAAAAATCGGAAACAATATAGGAAGGGGGCAATGAACAACGAACAAGAATACAATGAACTTTGGCACCAAGCATACAAGGTAGCGATGTATATTTTGCGTAACAGCACGGATGCCGAGGATATCGCCCAGACTTGTACCATCAAATATTACTTGAAAAAAGACGAAATCGAAAACTCTTCTGCGTGGATAAAGACAGTTGCCAAACACGAAGCCTTTAAATTGGCAAAAAAACAGAACAAAACTTACAGTTTGAACACAGATTTCTTGGTGGACCAAAAAAATATCCCCACCGCAGTAGATTTGGACAAGTACACAGACCCAGATTACGACCCCCCCGAAGATTTCACCAACACCACGATAGATGCAAAAGAGTTACTCAACAAAGAAGAATACAAAATTTATAAATGTTATCTCAACTGCAAAACAGACATCAAACGATTTGCCAAAAAGATGAACCTCTCCTACAGAGTAGCAATCTCTAGAATGTACCAAATCAAACGCAACTTACGGGCTGCCAAGTACCAAAAAGATGATTACATCGGTACGAAAAAGATAATTGGTTATAAAATAAATAGATCTATTGTCCGCTTCATCAAGACCTTAGTGAAAAAACTTAACGAAAATGATTTAAAGTCATTATACAAATATTTTGCAGTTTGTGAAGACACAAATATTTTACAAACCAAATCTGTTGATAAAGTTGTAAAAATATTGGACTATAATATAGAAAAAAGAAAACATAATTTATTTTACATTGTAATTCCGTATATATTAGAAACAAAGAACATGGAGTTTATGCAAATTCTTTTTAAGATAAATAAATTTAATCATATTAAAATTTTGAAATTTTCTTTTAAAACAAAAATAATTGCTAAATTAGATATTTCCCAAAAACAACTGTTTGATACAGTGCCACGATTAAAAAAGGGTTCCATTTCTTGTGAAAAAAGAATATTAAATAAAATTATGAATCATGACGATATTGCTACCTAATCTTAGATAATATTCCTTAAATATTTTTTCCGAAATTAAAGCTGATACTATCAATTTTACACTTATAAAAAAATAATACAGGTAAATTCATCATACAAATTTAATCAAAAAATAATTTTTATTCTCTTATTTTATAGTTAGTTATCTCTCTTTGTGATTTACCAAGTACATAAAAAAACCTCCTATATATTGAAGACTATATAGGAGGTTTTTTATGTTTAAGAAGTTAGCAGTTTTTGTTTTGTTCGTGGTGGTTTCAAGCTCAACTCTTTTTTCCTACAACTATCCCGTTATTACTTTATCTGCCTTGGCGGATAAAGATTACGAACTTATTGAAGTTGAAGATGAATATGATGTAATCATTATTGATGGCAAAGTTTACATCTTAGAAAAAAGTTTCTAAGAATGTCCAAATGAGAAAGAGATACAACCGTCTCTATTTGTTACACCATTTGTGACGAGATAGATTATAAGTAAAACAATGATACCCTTAAGTAGATGTTTGAAACATTTAAGCAAAATGACGAACTGTTTAAGCAGATACTTGGAATGCTCGAGTAAAACAACGAAACACTTAAGCAAAACGATGAACTACTCAAGTAAAATGATGAACTACTTAAGCAGATACTTGGAATACTCGAGTAAAACAACGAAACACTTAAGTAAAACGACGAACTACTCAAGCAGATGTTTGAAACACTTAAGTAAAATGATGATATCGAAATTATGATTAAATAATGTTTTGGCTTTAATAACCGTTAATATAAGCCATTGGGAGGAAATAATGGGCAGACGAAGAAAAAAAGACTCAAAAATAATCGAAACAGCAAAAGCAAGATTAGCTGGTTTAATCACGATTGACCCAGCCTTAGATTTGGGCAGTGGCAAGAACATTCCTGCTTATGAAACCAAAATTACAGAAGCAGAAGGGGCTTTGGCGGTCTATAACCAGAAATTGGCAGAGTTAGATGAACTGTACAATGATTTTCTCGCCAAAGAGAAGGATTTGGGAACTTTTAATGCCGAGATTTTAGCAGCTGTCAAAGGACTCTACGGTAGAGACAGCGATGAGTATGAACAAGCAGGTGGCACGCGTTACTCGGAACGCAAAAAACCACAGAAAAGTGATGCGTAAAGGTAGTTCCTACGGAAACCTTTATTGGTGAGTAATGAAAGTAAAAAACCCCTCTCCCCGCACAAGCGGGGAGGGACAAAAGGAAGCAATTAAAGAAATGAGGAATTATAAATTTTAAATTAAACAGACACACCTCCCTCCGCACAGGCGGAGTACTCCTCTCAAAGAGGAGATTAACAAAAAGCTGGCGTTTTGCATAGCAAAGCCACCAATTATTCCCCTCTATCAGAGGGGTGGATTGCGAAGCAATTCGGGGTGTGTGAAAGAGATTAAATTAACCCCCAACTTCAGTTGGGGGGATAACCCCTCTCCCCGCACAAGCGGGGAGGGATAAAGAAAAAAGAGTAATTAAATT
>CAYQOZ010000064.1:0-6262 GCA_964419355.1 uncultured Candidatus Cloacimonadota bacterium
AAAAAACAAAAGCCCCACTCAATCGAGCGGGGCTTTTTTGTTATTGAATTTTAATTTATCCAATCATTTTTTTAATATCTTCGTTAACATTCGTAATGCCACCGATATTAAAATTCTTTACCAATACATTTACCACATTTGGTGATAAGAAAGCAGGAAGAGTTGGTCCAAGATTGATGTTCTTCACACCGAGATGTAAAAGTGCGAGCAACACGATAACAGCCTTTTGCTCGTACCAAGCAATGTTATACGCAATCGGTAAATCATTGATGTCATCAAGTCCAAATACTTCTTTGAGTTTTAGTGCGATGAGAGCGAGTGAATAACTGTCGTTACATTGTCCCGCATCCAATACGCGCGGAATGCCCCCGATATCACCGAGATTAAGTTTGTTGTAACGATACTTAGCACAACCAGCTGTGAGAATAATTGCATCTTTTGGAAGTGCTTCCGCAAAATCTGTATAATAGCTTCTACCTTTCTGACGACCATCACAACCAGCCATCACCACGAATTTCTTCACAGCACCACTTTTCACAGCATCTACCACTTTATCCGCAAGAGCGAACACTTGTTCGTGTGCAAATCCACCCACGATTGTGCCAGTTTCAATTTCTGTTGGAGCAGGAAGAGTTTTTGCAAGTGCAATAACTTCCGAGAAATCTTTTGCTTCGCCTTTTTTTGCAGCTGGAATGTGCTTCACACCGTCAAAAGCAACATTATTTGTTGTGAATACACGGCTTTTATAAGAATCTTTTGGCGGAACAAGACAATTAGTTGTCAAAATAATCGCACCGTTAAAAGATTCAAATTCCTTATTTTGTTGCCACCACGCATTACCATAGTTTCCTACAAAATGATCATATTTTTTGAAAGCAGGATAGTAATTTGCTGGGAGCATTTCACTGTGAGTATAAACATCTACGCCAGTTCCATTGGTTTGTTCCAAGAGTTCTTCCATATCTTTGAGGTCGTGCCCAGAGATAAGAATAGCTGGATTTTTACGAACACCAATGTTTACTTCTGTAATTTCAGGATTTCCGTAAGTAGATGTGTTTGCACCATCCAAAAGAGCCATCGCATCTACACCAAATTTACCAGCTTCCAATACTAAACCAACCATTTCATCAACACTTAAAGAATCATCGAGTGTAGAAACAAGTGCTTTTTCCATGAACATCACAAGTTCTTTATTAGTGTGATTGAGATGAATTGCGTGATCTACATAAGCTGCCATTCCCTTGATACCATAAATGAGGAGTTCGCGAAGTGAACGCACATCTTCATTTACTGTAGTAAGAACACCAACTGTTGCTGCTTTTGCATCAATATTTTCGTCTGTAACTGTGAAATTTGCAGCATCGTGATCTGCGAACTTTACTTCAAGACCCATCTCTGCAACTTTCTTTTTTCCCATCTCGCGTAATTCGATAGCTTCTTTAATTGTTTTAACAAAATATTTTCTATCAAAATTAGCATTTGTAATCGTCGCGAATAAACTTTCTGCGATGAATTTATCCATCTCACCACAAACTTCAGCATATTCGTTTCTTACTTCTAAACTTGCTGATTGTCTAAAAATTGAAATTCCTTTCAAAGCATAAATAAGAAGGTCTTGCAAATTTGCCACATCTTCTTTTTTTCCACAAATCCCGTTTACAGTACAACCTTTGTTGCCAAGAGCTTCTTGACATTGAAAACAAAACATACTCATTTTACATCTCCTTTTTGATTAACCTTTTTATTAGGTTATCTTTTTTTATTTTTTAAAAAAATCTACTAATTTAACTTTATCCATTGCCTTATTCAACTCTTGCGAAATGGAACACAATGAAACTCCGTAAATACAATTTTCTGCATCGCATTCTCTTTTTGAAAAAGGGCAAGTTGTCTTTTTTATTTTCCCTTCTATCGTCTCGAAAATATCCAAAAAAGTAATATTTTCTACATCTTCACACAATTCAAATCCACCCGCAGGACCGCGTACAGATTTTACAATTGATGCTTTACTTAATTTTTGAAAGATTTTGGAAAGATGTGCTTCCGAAGCTTGCAATTCCTTTGCCAATTTTTTAATATTCAATCTATTTGGAAATTCTTTGGCAACAATAACTAAACCTCGTAACGCCAATGAAACTCCTTCCGACAAATTAACTAAATTACTCATAACACATCCTTTTTCCTTAAAATTCTAACCTAATAATCAATTCCGGCTGCCTGAACATTGCCAGCATCAAAAGCATGGCAAGGTGTTACCGCATAAACCATCTTGCATTTTGGGCATTGATCTTCAAAATTTACCATTTCAAAAGTATCACCACATTCCACACATTTAACATCCAAAGGCATTGGCATCGGCTGAAGAGCAAATCCCATTTGTCTAACCTTATCTGCTACCTGCTTACCATTTTCAAAACTTCCGCCACATCCATCGTGCATAATTTTCTCCTTTTTATTTTTTTAATATTTCGCCGTTTCTTAATCTTGAACGGAATGAAAGAAGTGTTCTATCAAGTTCTTCCAAATCGCTCAAAATTTCGCGTTCTCTATCTGTTGTTTCGATTATTTTATCGATTCCGCCATTTTTTATGACAATGCGTTTATCACCCAAAAGTGCTAAAATGGGGTCGTGTGTTGCCATCAAAACTATTTTATCTTCAGAAAGGAGCAAATTCAAAGCCTCTTTTCTATCAATTCCAGCATTCTCAATTTCATCAATCAAAATAATTGGAGATTTGCTGAGAATAGCAGTATCTGCTATCATAAGTGCGCGTGATTGTCCACCACTAAGGCTTGTAATTGGTGTATCAATTGTAAACTGCTCACCGGCAAGTTGATTTGCCTTTTCGATAATGCGATTTATTACATCTTCTTTATTTTCTACCATTCTGCTTTCAGCGTGTAACTCCACAAATTCGTAAACCGATAAATCCATCACGAAATTCATATTTTGCGAAAGTTGAGCTACCAATTTATCGGAAGAAGAAAAACGCCATTTTGTGTCTGGGTTTTCTTCGTTTACCAAAATTTTCCTATTTGTCGGCGTATCATTTTGAGCTACCCATTCGATGTCGCCCAAAAGTCTGCTTTTTCCGGATCCTGTTGGACCGACAATACAAATAATTTCACCTTTATTAATGACAAGTCTATCAAATTTTTCTTTATTGCCAGATTTATCGTTACCCGGCAAAATAGAAATCGATTGAACATTGTCCTCTTCTTGTCCCAAAAATGCAATCATTTGGTTGATAAATTCGAAAATTTGCATTGTGTAGCGTTCACCATCGATTGCTCTATCTTCGATTTCATCTTCATCGAAACTTGCAAAATATTCCGCAATTTCTAAATTTTCTTTGCCAATAATTTCTAAATCGTTATCTTCAAAAAATGAAATAAGAAAAGGATAATCTTCGATAAGTTTTGAAATTTTTGTCTCTTTTATTCTGTTTAAAGTTATCATTTCAATCTCCTAATCGTCCATCTTCATTTTGCGAACATTACCCATTTGGTAACTTTCGCCAATGCGAGTTTCACCCAAACAATATGAACATAATGCCGCTGGCATTGGGAAACGAAGCTCTTTACCTTTGAGTGAATCGACATGATCATCTTCACTATAAAGAAGTGTGGAAAGCTCGAAGCTACCTTGCCCCGTAAGACCATTGATGTGCATAATCGTGGCAGCAGGATTTACTGTATTTACGCGTGATGCGAAAACTTCGCGTTCCGCTTGGGAAACAATATCGCCTTTGGTAATTACCACAATATCAGCAGATTTAAGCATCGGTCCAATTTTTTTTGGAGTATTGATTCCACTTAAATTATCAATCACGCAAATTGCCTTAATTCCTTTGATGTAAGGAGAACAACGATTGCACAATCCTGCGGATTCGCTAATCAAAATATCAAAATTATTATCCAGTCCCCACTTCGTAATCTCTTCCACATTACTCACAAAATAGTGGTCGGGACAAAGTGCACCGGAAAGTCCTTTTTTTACAGGAATTCTAGCTTTTTCATAAAGAATATCGTCATCTGTATAAAGGCAATCAAATTTAGCAACCGCCACTTTCAAATTGCGTTTTTGTAAAGATTCAATCGTCTTTAAAATCACCGCAGTTTTACCTGATGAAGGCGGACCTGAAACTGTAATCAAATTCATACTTACTCCTTTTCCAACTCGTTTTCAAATAATGTTTCGCAATGCTTGATTAATTTACTAATATCATTTTGGTAGATATAATCCCAACCGAGCCACATAAATTTATTTTCTTTTGGAATACGATTGTCAACTTCTGGATGAACAGATGGGAAAAGCCCACTGTGTGAAAGAATTTCTCCAACTTTTTTGGAAGCAAAAAAATCTATAACTGGTTGTAATTTTTCAATTTTTTCTTTTTTAGAAAGCATAAATATTGGACTTACAATCGCACCATCTTCTGGCCAAACGGCTATCATTGGTCCACCATCTTTTACCATTTTTGTGAAAAAATATGGCATAATTGTGATAATCGGTTTGTTAGTTTTTTTGCGATCACTTTTCACCATTTGCGATGGGTGCATCGATTCCAATAAACTGCGTCCCAATTTTTTTACGCCTTCATCACCATATTTTTTATGAATATTTAGTAAAATTCCATTGAATAAATCAAAATCACCCACTGGCAATGAAACGCGTTTTTCAAATTCTGGTTTCATAATATCTGCCCAAGTTTTTGGAACTGGTCTGTCTCCCAACTCTGTTTGGTTAATAAGAAAAACGGCAGGAACCACGCCAATCATCGCGTAATGTTTTTGTGGATCTTTCAGTTTTAACTCTGCAAAAAATGGATTAAATTTTGGTAATTTCGTTGTGTCTTCAAAAACTCCATTTCGTTTAAACTTACCTATCATTTCTTCATCGAAAAACATATCGAATCCAGCCGAAATAAAAAGATCAGGAAGCTCTTTTGCATCGGAAATACCAACAATATTTTTTTCTACCCAATCCAAACCCATTGATGCTGCTTTCAATTCGTGATTAACACCAACACCTGTTTTGGCAGTAAAATCATTCACAAAATTATTGAATTGTTCCAAAAGTGGAATACGCACCGGACACGGCAATAAACCCACAATGTCAAGTGCTTCAGTATCTGTACTTTTCACATTTGTAGCAAGCGTTGCATCAATATTGTTATTTTTCTGTTCTATTGCTTCGATGAGAAGATTAGAAAAAGTTTCTAAATCTATTTGCTTCAGCATTAAAGCCATTTTCAAAGAGATCGATTTCGCGAATTTTTGGCGTTGTTCAACATTGTTCATTTGAGAAAATCCGTTTGAAGTAAATACATCTACCGTTTCGGGATATTTTTCTACAATTTCCAAAAGTGTGCTATTCTCATCAAAATATTTCATTTTTTGCCTCTTTATAAAATAACGGTTTTTCTGGTTGGCCTCGGAAGTTTCATTACTAAAACGCGGATAATTTCGTCAGTTTCATTGTAAATACAATGCGGAATATCTTTTGGACTTTCCACAATATCATCTTTTTTAACTTGAATTTTTTCTTCGCCAACTAAGATTGTTGGACGACCTTCCAAAACATAAAAAGCAACATCAACCGGTGTGATGTGTTCCTTCAATGACTCGCCTGCTTTCAATAAAAGGTGCATAATTTGTGCATCATCTGTATCGTACATTTTAGTAGCTTGCACCCCGTGTGGGTTATTCGCAATGCCTAACTTCGTATAATTTCTAATTTCCATCTTCAATCTCCTTTTGAATAAATTTTTATTTAATTACATAAATACCTAAATAGGTTTTTATGTCAAGAACTAAATATATTTTTTTGAATATGTCAGATGTTACTTCATCTTTGGAAGAGAATGTTTATGTAGTCTATCAGTCTTTCGCCGATTTTATTATCAACGCGAATAACTTGTATGTTACAAAAAACCCCTCAACTTTCATTGAGGGGTTATGATTCATTCAATTCAATTATTTTAACAGAGTCATTCGTTTTGTATCAAAAATTTTACCATCTATAATTAGTTTGTAGAGATAAATTCCTGACGCTTGATTTTTAGAATTCCAAATTATTTGGTTAAATCCTAATTCATAATTAGTAATTTCTATTTGGTCAATTCGTTGACCTTTCATGTTGTAGATTTCAATCTTTGCATTGTCCGAGTAACCTGCGGTAAGAGATAAACTTATCGTTGTTTCGCCATTGAACGGATTCGGGTAATTACCAATTAGTTTTGTAACATCAATTTCTTCT
>CAYQOZ010000064.1:6362-10161 GCA_964419355.1 uncultured Candidatus Cloacimonadota bacterium
CATCTCCTTCACCTCCTAATGCCAATGATGCTGATTCGGCAGAGCCAATAACTGTTTGACCTGTGCCATCAAGGTTAAATCTGCAAAGATTTTCGCCTTGATAATCATAACCATCTAAAGCGTATAAATACTCACTAGAAACATCAATGCCCCCAGCTTGGGTTCCGCTCAACCCTGATATCCAAGATTTATTTACATTATTTCCATCATGATCACATCTACCAACATTACCTGATTGATCTCTCCAATAAACCCAACTTTCGTCTGCAGTTACACCAATAATATCACCAGTAGCATCTAATAAATGTATTTTATTCAATCCATCAATATCGGCACGAACTAATCGTTTGGATGAGTTATTTGAGCCGCCACCAGCAAAAATATATTCAGTAGTTACCTCCATATAGCCACTACAAGATCCAATGCCAAGAGTTGAAAAGTCAACAAAACTTGTGTTTACGTTTGAACCATCAATATTTGCTCTGCATATTTTACTATTACTCTCATAACCAATAAATATATGAGTTAAATTGACATCAACAGAATGAGAGTAATAATTTGGAGTAAACAGTAATTGAGCATTATTCCCATCCAAATCAACTCTAGTAATAGCACCAGTTTGATAAGTGCATAGATAAACATAATTGTTGTCAGCAGCACAACTATATGCAGCAGAAACAATGAGACCAAGAGATGTTGTGTCACCCCCATTTGGTACCGAAGTCTTTGTTAGTGGATCATTGTAATCTTTTGAATAAATGTGGGTTTGTGCCATTAAACTTCCACTCAATACCAATACCATAATCATCATACATACTAAAACCAAATTTTGCTTTTTCATCTTTGTCCTCCTAATTAGAACATTTTGCCTTCATCTTTGGAAGGCTGTTTTTTGTATCCCAAAGTTTGAGATATTTTTTAACATCCAATTCACCACAGAATTTGCTGAGGTTTTCCTTAATTGCGATATTAACCCACACTCTCATTAAGTTTAATGAGAGACATCTCTCAAATTTGGACCGTTAATTTTCTAATAAGTCCGCGTCATACTTTCTGGAACCACGATGATATAATCTGCTTTTTGTAGCTCTTCTTTCGTCAAAATTTCATTATTATTTTTCAAGATAGTAGTTATAGTTTTGATTTTCAAATTGGATTGATATTTATTTAAATGCCAAATTATACCTTGATGGTCATCTGAATGATAACTTCCATTGTAGTGAAAAAATAGATTCCCCACTTTCCAATTTTGCAAAATAAAATATGCCATCGTGGCATCTTTCATCGCTTGTGCTTTTGGCAGATTATTTTTCATAATCATCACTTTTTTGGGCATTCCTTTCATTTCCGTCATCTGCTTGTAACATTTAAGTTTAGAATCGTAATTAATTGGAAGCGGAGCGATGAATTGTTTTGCTTTTTCTGAGATAGAATCAAGACATTCAAAACCTTGCTTGGAAACTATTGCGGCGTATCTGCGCGGAATATTTGAAGCTACAAATTTCAACTTTTTTTCTTTAGCAAATTCGATTAAAGGTTTGTAATCAGTTTCGTAATTCGCCCACAATCGCATCTCATTTTCAAAATTTTTATTGGGAATAATTTCAGTTAAATATTCATCTAAAATTAATTGATTATCAGCTTCGAACATTTCTGCTCCCAAAACCAGCTTATCATTAATTTTCTCGTAGCAAGCTTTGGTGATTTCAAGTTCCAGCCAATGCGAAATTGGGTTATCGTGCAACTCGCCAAAAAAAATGATATCTTCATCGACAAAATCTGCAATCATTGTTTCAAATTCAATCTCTTTTCCTTCTGAATTGTATAATTTATAAGCTGGTAAATCATTTGCAAAAATTACTGCCGAAAATAGTAGAAAAAGCAAAACTGTGATTATTTTTTTCATTTTTAATCTCCAATTATCTTACAAAAGGATGAAAATCTTTTCAAAAGCATTAAGTCAATAAAAAAATGAATTATTCTCAGGATTATTATTTGACATCTTCAAATAATCACTTATATTAAAAAACAAAATTAATAAAAAATAAGGAGATTAAAATGGAACATTTAACAAAAGAGGCTTTTCAAAAGAAAGTTTTTGATTTTGAGAAGAACAAAGATTGGAAGTTTAAAGGTGCTCTTCCCTGCGTGATAGATTTTTATGCAGATTGGTGTGGACCTTGCAAAATGGTAGCACCGATTTTAGAAGAATTGGCAAAAGAGTATAAAGGGAAATTGAACATCTATAAAGTTGATGCTGAAGCTCAACAAGAACTTGCATCTGCATTCGGAATTCGTAGTATTCCATCAATATTATTTTGTCCCAAAGGTGAAAAACCGCAAATGGCTCAAGGTGCACTTCCTAAAGAATCTTTTGAAAAAGCATTCAAAGATATTTTGAAAGTTGGATAAAAGATTAAATGCACAAAATCCCGCAATTTTATTGCGGGATTTTTTTTTATCACAAAAATATAAATTACCAAACTTGACATAAAATCGGTTAGAAAACTATTTACAATCAAGGATTTGTAAAATGAAATATATTTTAACGATGATATTGTTAATGTTTACTATTCTAATTTTTTCGCAAGAATTAGATAAAAAAAAATTGCATTTAGAAGAACTCAATCAAAAGATTGAGCAAGAAAAAAAGTGCATCGAAGAAAATCAAAGTAAAAAAAAATCAACCGAAAAGAATATTTCTTCTACAAAAAAGAAGAAGAAATTGGCTGAAAAAGAAATTAAAAATCTAAATTATATCGAATCAAAAACAAAATCGCAACTTGATAAACTTATCACTGTTATCAGCGACGAATCTTCTCATCTTGAAAAACTGAATCATTTTTGCGAAAAAGAGTTAATCCAACTTACCATTTTACATTATCAAAGTGAGCTGTTTCCCCAAAAAAAAGTAGATTGCCACATTATTGCCAACTTAATAGGTCGAACTTCTGAAGATATATTTTTGGCGGAAGATAAATTGGAAATTTTGCAAAACGACAAAAATGAAACAAATCAAAAATATGAAAAAGTAATTTCTTCTAAAAAGACTGAGAAAAAGAAAAAAAAGAAGTTGTCTCAAAAAATTTCAAATATGAATGATGAAGTTCTTCAATGCGAAAAAAATCTGAGTGATGCAAAAAAGCGTCGGCAAAATTTTGAGGAAGAAGCAAATGCATTGGACGATTTGATAAGCAAATTGCAGACTGAAATTTTAAATGTAGAATTTTCTTATAAATTTTCTACAGAAAAATTGATTTGGCCTATCAAAGGTGAAATTATTCGCGATTTTGGAGAGCAAAAAAGTGATGAATACAAAGTTAGCATCAACAATGATGGTATAGATATTTCCGCAACTGAAGGAAGCGAAATTGTGTCAATTGAGAATGGAATAGTGGCGTATGCACGTTGGTATGAAGGTGCCGGAAAATTAGTAATAATCAATCATCAAAATGGATTTAGCACACTCTATTCTCATAATAGTAAAATACTTGTAGCAAAAGGAGATACGGTAAAAAAAAGTCAGGTTATAGCACTTTCTGGGAGGAAGAGTTTGGCTGAAAAACCGTGTTTACACTTTGAACTTCGGAAGCGTGGTATACCTGTAAATCCGATGGACTACTTAGAATAATTTAAGTTTTTCCAATTTTTGGAATTGTCGTTAAAATAAGAAATTTTCCCAGAATTCATATCATATAACCATTTGTGAATTTTTAACTTTTCTAATCTATTCTGCACAAAATTAAAAGTCAATAAATGATTCTCTTGTGTTAAAATATTTTGTTTAATTGTTTCTAAA
>CAYQOZ010000065.1:0-9981 GCA_964419355.1 uncultured Candidatus Cloacimonadota bacterium
TTATTTTGAAGCAAAAGATGTTACTATTGATTCGCAAAATATGACAGTTGATTTTAATTTGGAAGCATATCCTGGAAATCTTGCACTTTCTTACGCAAAATCAGAAAATGGCACTTACTCGCTAATTACAAACTATACTTTAACTTGTGCAATAAAATTAACAGATGAAGAATTTTCTGAAGGCGATCTTTTTTCAAAAGTGCGTTTCAAAGCACCAATGAATTCAAATGAGGGTGAAATTACGGCACAAATTTGGGAAGGTAATAATTTGCTTTCGGAAAAATTTGTGGAAAATTATTCTGTCGAAGAATGGGTAGAAGTCAGTTTTGATAATTTTATTCAAATTGAAAGTGGCAAAGAATATTATGTTGGGTATTGCATAAATTCCGATACTGCTGATTTAGCATTTCACGATGCTGGACCGCGTATCTCGGGGAAAGGTGCATTCTTGCGAACTACTATTTGGATAAATTTGAACGAAACTAACTTTGATTATAATTTTTGCATTGAGGCTGTTTCAATTTCACAAAATTATGGAATTTTTAGTGGCAATATGCAGTTGAACGGGGGAGATGGAGAAATCGAAAATGCAGTTGTAAAAGCAGATTGTTTTTCTGCTCGACCAGATGCAAATGGTGATTTTTCTCTGTTTGTGAAACCAAATAGTTATGATGTTGAATTTTCTTTAATAGATTATGAAACCGCAACTTTAGTGAATGAAACTGTAAATCAAAGTGCAAATGTAGAATTAGAAAATGTGATTTTGAATTATGCGCCAGCTTCAAATGATGATGTTGAATTAGAAATTACGAATTACCAATTATCCAACTACCCAAATCCTTTCAATTTAGCTACGACTATTTCATTTTCTCTTAATGATAAACAAAACGAACAAGCTCAAATTGAAATTTATAATTTGAAAGGTCAACGAGTTGACCAATTAGAAGTTAATCCCGAAAGCGTTCGGGACGAATTAGGAAATAATCAGGTAATTTGGAATGCAAATAATTTCGCCAATGGTGTTTATTTCTACAAACTTATTGTAGATGGTGAAGCTGTCGATACTCACAAAATGATTTTGATGAAATAAGTCGTTTTTAATGAACAGCACAAAAGCCATTTCTTTGAAATGGCTTTTTTTATTGACGATAAAATAAAATTACTTGCCTAATTATTATGCACTTTAAAATTAGTTCAAAAATAATTTATTGGAGGTTTATAATGAGGGTTCATAATTTTAGTGCAGGTCCGGCGGTATTACCGGAAGAAGTTCTCAAAGAAATTCAAGAAGAGATAATTGATTATCGTGGAGCAGGACTTTCTGTGATGGAGATGAGTCATCGTTCTGCAGAATATCAGGAAATTTTAATAGATACACGAAATAGGCTTCTAAAATTGATGGGTTTAGGTGATGATTATTCAGCATTATTTTTACAGGGTGGAGCCAGCTCACAATTTTTTATGATTCCTTTCAACTTTTGTGATAACGAAAAAGTAGCAAATTATATCGATACTGGAGCTTGGTCTACCAAAGCGATTAAAGAAGTGAAAATTTTAAATAAGAAACTTCATATTGCTGCCACTTCCGAAGATAAAAATTTTACCTACATTCCAAAAAGTTGGAAACTATCAGAAAATCCAGCTTATCTGCATATTACCAGCAATAACACAATTCGCGGAACAGAATGGAAAATTGACCCGGATGTTCCGACTGGAGTTCCTCTAATTGCAGATATGTCTTCCAATTTTCTCAGTAAACCTTTGGATTTTGGTAAATATGATTTTATCTATGGCGGTGCACAAAAAAATATTGGACCAGCTGGAGCAACTTTTGTGGTAATTAAAAAATCTTTGATTGAAAAGCAAAATCAATGTTTACCCACAATGATGGATTACGATACGCACATCAAAAAAGCGTCTGCGTTCAATACTCCACCCACTTTTTCAATTTATGTAATTGGCAAAGTGCTGAAGTGGATCGAGAGAAATGGCGGATTGGTTGGAATGGAAAAACGCAATATCGAAAAGGCAAAATATATTTACGATATTTTGGATAGCTCTGAATTTTATCGTGGCACAGTAGTTTTGCAAGATCGCTCAATGATGAATATTCCTTTCCGTCTTCCCACCGAAGAATTGGAAAAGAAATTTATTGCAGAATCAAAAGAAAATGGAATGCTAAATTTAAAAGGGCATGTAAGCGTGGGTGGTTGTCGAGCTTCTTTATACAATTCTTTGCCGATAAAATCTGCTCAAACTTTAGCTGAATTTATGTTGAAATTTGAGAAAGATAACAGATAAAAAAATAGAGAAAAACAAAAAGTGAGAAATTCTAAATGTAAAAATTTCCACTTTATTGTGATTATAAATGAGTGCAAAAATTTCTATTCTCAAACAGAAGCAAATTGATTTTAGAAATCTTACGATTGTGCAACTTGCTTTTATCACTGCATTTGCACTCACACTTTATGTTTTGGAAAGCTTCATTCCCAAACCATTTCCATTTATGAAATTGGGGCTTTCCAATATTGTTTTGATAATTTTGTTGATTGCCAGAAACATCAAAGCCTCACTAATTATTGTATTTTCAAAATCTATTTTTGGAGGATTTTTCACAGGAACGATTTTTACACCCACCACATTATTGTCCCTTTCTGGCTCGATTTTAGCGTTCTTGGTAATGCTATTTTTCATCTCATCAAAGTTGTCATTTAGCTTTATTGGCATTAGCATTTTGGGAGCGATAGCACATAATTTTGGACAATTATTTATGGTTCGCACGGTTTTGATAAAAGAAAATTCGGTATTTTATTTGACGCCATTATTGATTTTGATGGGAATAATTACTGGAATTATCACAGGATATATTGCCGAAAAATTTTATGAAAAAGGATTTTATGAAAAAGAAAATTGCTAAAGTATTATTTGTGTTAATTGCTGTTAGCACCTTATTTGCAGGTTTAGGTTTCGGAATTTTTCGCTATTATAGCAGAGAATTGCCACCAATTTCTGAATTGATTAATTATGAGATGAAAGTTGGCTCACAAGTTTATGATTGTAATGATGAACTTATCCACATTTTCTCAATAGAAAAACGGAAATTAACTCATCTAAATGAACTCCCAGAATATTTGAAAGAAGGGGTAATTGCTACCGAAGATAGAAGGTTTCTTAATCATTGGGGAATGGACTTAAAAGGTTTTGTGCGAGCAACTTTGATAAATTTGAAGAGAGTTAATTTTTCACAAGGTGGTAGTACAATAACACAACAGCTTGCCCGCAATTTATTCTTGACGAAGGACAAAAAAATCACACGAAAAATTAAAGAATTATTGTTAGCAGTTCGCATCGAAAAACATTTTTCCAAAGATGAAATATTGGAGATGTATTTCAATAAATCGTTATTTGGTTACGGATTGTATGGAATTGAAGTTGCGTCTCAAAGGTATTTCAATAAAGATGCTAAAGATGTCAATATTGCAGAAGCCGCATTACTTATCGGAATGCCACAATTGCCAGGAGCGTATGATCCAATACGCAACCCAAAGAGAGCTATAAAACGTCGTAACATCGTGCTAAAAAGAATGTTCATAGAAAATGTAATTAGTGAAGAAGAATACGAAATTGCGGTGAATTCGGAATTGATAATACATAAAAAAAAGGGAAATCAGAATGCAGATGATTATTTTATTGATTATATTCGCCGAGATTTAGAAAACGAATTTGGCACTACTCTGCTTTTTACCGGTGGCTTGAAAATTTATACAACTCTAAATAAAGAACTGCAAATGTATGCAGATTCCGTTCTAAATATGAATTTAATAAAATTTGAAAAAAAGAATAATTATGAAGTGCAATATGCCGATTTTCCAGCGGATACTACAAACATAAAAACCGAATATGTGCAGGGTGCAGTTTTTGTGATTGACCCTCATACCGGGCATGTTCCTGTGATGATTGGAGGTAGAAATTTTAATCACAATAAATTTAATAGAATAATGCAAGCAAAGAGACAACCCGGTTCATCTTTTAAGCCAATTGTATACACAACTGCGATTGTGAACGGATATACGCCAGCTACAGTTATTCGAGATGAGCCAATTTCGTTTGTGCAAAATGATACAATATTTTGGAATTTGACAAATTATTCTCGCAAAAATTTTGGTTATACTCGGTTGAGAGATGGTCTCAAAAAATCTAGAAATATTTATGCTGCGAAACTTCTTTATGATACTGGTCCACACAAAGTTGTAAAGTATGCAAAGCGTTTTGGGATTACCACTCCAATTTATCCTTACTACACAATATCGGTTGGCAGTATCGAAGTTTATCCTTACCAAATAATTTCTGCTTACACAACTTTTCCAAATAATGGAAAAAGAGTGGAGCCGATTTTTATACGGCGCGTAGAAGACGGAGAAGGCAATATTTTGAAAGTTAATGATACTGAAAGTGTGCAGGTGTTGAGTGAGCAAGTTGCCTATATTATGGCGAATTTGATGCAATCTGTAGTTGACGAAGGAACTGGAGTTGGTATTCGTTGGCAATCTGGTTATGAAACTTTGGGAAGCACCAGCTATAAATGGAATGCCGCTGGAAAAACTGGAACCACCGATGATTTTCGTGATGCTTGGTTTATTGGCTATAACGAAAAACTTGTTACTGGAATTTGGGTTGGATTTGATGACAATTCCAGTTTAGGAAAAGGGCAATCTGGAGCCACGGCCGCACTTCCTTCTTGGCCTTATATTATGAAAAAAGCAATCGAAATGGAAGCTCCAAAAAATTCACGAGGAAATCCAATAGTCAATAGTACCAGTTTAGAATTTGATAAGCCACCTGGAATTGTAACTGAAAAAATTTCCAAAGAGACAGGTTTGCTTCCAAAAAACCGATTTGAAGAAACTTTTGATGAAGTATTCATTGCCGGAACAGAACCTACTCCACTTTCCGATTCGCTTAATTATAATTTTTATCCAACAATGTACCGTGAAAATACGCTGGATTCACTCATTATTGATTTGGGAGGAAAAGAATATATTTGGGCAGATTCAATTGAATTTGAATATGTTGTTTTAGATACTTCTCGTCGCGATAGTTTAAATTATTATCCTATAATTGATTTGCAAAATGCAGTCGATTCTCTTATTTATCATCTTGACGGAACTACTTATAGATTACCAAATTGGGTGCAAAAATTGTCAATTATTAGAGATACTGTAAAAATTGATAGTTTCAATTACAAATTCACGCCAACAGTTTTTCATGAAAATCAGATAGATTCGGTTTATTATTATCTGAATGGAGTTGAACATTTTTGGCCAGATAGTGTGATTTGGCGTAAAAAACATATACCTAATCCAGTTGATTTTCATAATGCACAAATCATTAAGAACAACGAATATGTAATCAGACCAGATAGTATGATGTGGAAAGGTCCAATTTGGCTAAGGCCGGATAGTCTTTTATTCAGAGAAGATTCATTAGATGCGATTGATTCCTTGATAGATTCACTTTTGAAGGTTGAATAGATGCAAATAATTTTGTATGTTTCTGTTGTTGCCTTCGCCATTTATATGCACTATTTATATATTTTTTATCGTGGAATGAAATCTGCTAAATCACAAATTAATTACAATAAACCGAGTGCGTCAGTGGTTATTGCTGCTAGAAATGAGGAAAAAAATATTGGTAGATTATTAACAGCTTTGGTAAACCAAACTTACTCAGAAGAACTTTTTGAAATAATTGTTGCTGATGATGATTCTACCGATGGAACTGCTGATATTGTTTTGGAATTTTCAAATAAATTTAATTTTGTGAAATTGGTAAAAATAGAAAACAGAGAACAGGTAAAATCACCCAAAAAAAATGCCCTTGCACAAGCCATCAAAATGGCAAAAGGAGAAATTATTCTTTCCACCGATGCAGATTGCATGGTTGGCAAGCATTGGATTAAAGCAATGATTTCAAATTATTCGAAAAATGATTTCGTAGCAGGATTTTCACGAACAAAAATAGAAAATTGGCAACGAGCAACTTTTGTGCAGAAATATGAATATTTTGATTTTTTGGCGATGTTTGGTGCGGCGGCTGGAGCTTTGAATTTGGGAAAAGCATTTTCCTGTTCAGGGCAAAATATCTCCTACAAAAAAAAAGCATTTGAGGATGTCGGCGGATTTGAAAGCGTCAAACATCTCATTTCTGGCGATGACGTAAACCTGATGCAACTTTTTCGTAAATACAAAAAAAAAATAGGTTTTGCCTTTTCAAAACACAGCTTTGCTTTTACCAAACCGGTAGAAAATTGGCAACAATTTTTCTCACAGCGTAGCCGATGGGCTTCAAATATGAAGTGGCAAATTTTGCTTAATCCTGAATTTTTCATCTATTTAATTAGCGTATTTTTGTTGACGATATTACCGTTGGTTATGTTATTTACCAGTATTTGGACAGCAATCTCAATTATCGCTCTTCGAATTATTTTTGAATATAAATTTTTGCAATTAAGTTTTGATAAATTTTATGAAGATAAAAAGAGGTTGAAATTTTATTTTATCTGGTTTTTGGTTCAGCCTTTTTATATGATTGTTGTCGCACTTATGGGGGCTTTAAATATTTTTAGCTGGAAAAAATAGTTTTTATGATTTTTTTTGAGAGAAATTTCGGGAAGTAAAAAAAAGGAGAATTTTATGAAGTATGTAATCTTTGATGATGATAAGAAGAGAGAAAATTTTTTCCCAATTACATTAACTCGTTCCATATCTGACATTAGAGTTGGAATTCTAAAGTTGAGACAGAGAATTTCTGCTTATTTTGAACTTGCTGAAACAAATTTAATAATTTCGGAAAATTTGGAAAAAATCTACAAAGAGAGGCATTCAGATTGGAATATCAATAAACTCGAAAACGAGAAAACAATTTTTATTAATAGCAGATTAAAAGTAAGTAACAACATCGTTAAAATCATAAAATCAATTAAAACAGATTCTTGTCTGATGCAAAATGATGATGTGATAGCTGCTAAATTTACTCCAAAAAGTGGTTTTGTTAATTCTGAACAAATTTCGAAATTGTTCTCAAAATTGGAAAAAATAGAATTCCAAAAAGAGATTTTATGGAAATATTGGTGGGATTTTATCAGCAATAATTCGAAATATATCAAGCAAGATTTCGAAAATTTTTTCTACTATAAAGAAAATTTTTTCAATGCACCTCAAGGCGTTACCATTTTGAATCCCTATAATATTTGGCTGGGAGAAAATTCCAAAATAGCTCCCGGAGTTGTGATAGACGCAATAAACGGTCCTGTAATTATTGATGAAAATGCTTCTGTAATGCCGAATGCAGTTATCGTTGGTCCTGTTTATATTGGCAAAAAATCCATAATCAAGGTTGGTGCCAAAATTTATGAAGGAACTTCTATTGGTCCAGTTTGTAAAGTTGGTGGTGAAGTAGAAGAGAGCATTTTTCAAGCATTTTCCAATAAACAGCACGATGGATTTTTGGGTCATAGTTACATCGGAGAATGGGTAAATATCGGTGCAGATACGAATAATAGTGATTTGAAAAATAACTACAAAAATGTGGAATCTTATTTCTATCCAGAAAAAAAGAAAGTTAACACTAAATCGCAATTTGTGGGTGCGGTTATCGGTGATCACACAAAAACAGGAATTAATTCTACCATAAATACGGGTGCGGTGATTGGAGTTGGATGCAATTTATTTGGTAGCAAGCTGATAAAAGATTTTATCTCTTCCTACAAATGGGGAGATGGAGATATTGAACACAAATTGGATAATTTTTTGGAAACTGCTAATCTGGTGAAGCAAAGAAGAAGTTTGAAAATTTCTAATGCCGAAAAAGAACTTTACAGTAAAATCCAAAAATTTGTTTTTGAACAAAAAATAAATTAGAGATGGAGAAAAGATGCAAGAATTTATTGAAATAATGTTTCGCACCGAGCGTACAAAATATTTTGTTAATTCCAACAAATTGGATATTTTACCAGATATGAATGTGATTGTCAAAGTTGGACGCGGGGAAGATATTGGACGAGTGATTAGTTGCTCAATTTCTAATGAAAAATTAGAACAGGAATTTGCAGATGGGAAAATAGACACAATATTGCGAGTAGCTACAAAGGAAGATTTTATTCAGCTTGAAGCAGTTGAAAAAAAAGAGAAAGAAGCAAAAAAGAAATTTGTTGTGATGAAAGAAAGATATCCTTTCGAGATGAAATTGATAGATGGAATTTATCAATTAGATGGTAATAAATTAACTTTTTTCTTCTCTTCAGACAACAGAATAGATTTTCGCGATTTTGTGTATGAATTGGCTTCCTATTTTAAAACCAGAATTGAATTGCATCAAACTTCCGGTCGAGAAGATGCACGTCGTTTGTGCGGTTTAGGAATGTGTGGCAGAACTTATTGTTGCGTAACTTTTCTGAAAAAATTTAGTAAAGTTACGATTCAAATGGCAAAAGAGCAAAACTTATTAACTAATCTTTCCAAAATTTCTGGACCTTGTGGAAGACTTCTTTGTTGCCTTCATTACGAAGAGAAATTCTATCAAGAACGAGCTAAAGATTTTCCTGAGTTGGGATTTCGTGTAAAATACGATGACAAAGTGATGTTCGTCGATAAAAATGATTATTATAATGATAAAGTAACTCTTGTTTCGGAAGATAATATTCGGACGATAATTTCTTTGCAGAAATTTAATAAAATAAAAAAATAATGCAACACATTTTGGAAATATTACCAGAAGAATTTAAGGAATTTTTGGTGGAAAAAAGCATAAAATTGTTTAGGGCAAACCAACTTTTCAATTGGATTTACACAAAACAAGAAGTTGATTTTGACAAAATGACCTCGTTGGCAAAAGATTTTAGAGAGTTACTTTCAGCTGATTTCTCCAATTTTATGCCAATCATAAAAAAGAGGATAATCTCAAAAGATGGCACCCAAAAATTTTTGTTAGAACTTTTTGATGGCAATAAAATTGAGATGGTGCTAATTCCAAATGGCGACAAAAATACACTTTGCATTTCCTCGCAAGTTGGATGTGCTATAAATTGCCAATTTTGTGCGACTGCAAAATTAGGTTTGAAACGTAATTTAGAAGTTCACGAGATAATTTCTCAAATATATTTGGCAAAACAAATTTTAATTGAAAAAAAACTGACAAACATCGTTTTTATGGGAATGGGTGAACCGCTGGATAATTACGAAAATGTGTTAAAATCTTTAAAAATTCTGCAAAATGAAAGTTGTTTTAATTTCAGTCCGCGAAAAATTACAATTTCTACTGCTGGCGTGATTCCGCAGATTGCAAAACTGGCAGAAAGTAGGGTAAAAGTAAAATTAGCCGTTTCACTAAATTCTGCCATTCAGGAAAAACGCGAAAAACTGATGCCAATCTCAAAAAAATATCCGCTTTCAGATTTGAAGAAAACACTCCAAGATTTTCGAAAAAATACAGCGTATCGAATTACTTTTGAATATGTGATGCTGAAAAATTTCAATATTGATGAAAATGATGTAAAGGCATTGCGTAAATTCTTGGGCGATATGTCTTGCAAACTAAATGTGATAAAATGGAATGAGGTCGATAATTTAGCGTACGAAACACCGTCTGAAAAAGAAATTGATAAATTCATTAATGCCGTTAATCACCACAATTACGCGGTGATGTACCGCCGAAGTCGCGGTGATGACATTGCGGCGGCATGCGGACAACTGGCGATAAAGTAATGAAATATTAACCCCCTGCTTTAGCTGGGGGAATAAGGATAGAAAAGAATAAAAAACCGTTTCAACGGTTTATGAAAGGTGAGTAAAAAAAAGAGGAAATATGAATTTAGCAAAAATGATTGATCACACTGAATTGAAGGCGAATTCAGGAAAAGAGAAAATTAAAAAATTATGTGATGAAGCAAAAAAATATGGATTTATCTCCGTTTGCGTGAATCCT
>CAYQOZ010000066.1:0-9779 GCA_964419355.1 uncultured Candidatus Cloacimonadota bacterium
GCAGCTTTATCTCCCTCTACAAATTGGTCAGTATCATTTATTTTAAAATTAAATACAATACCAGTTCCGATGTTTTTCCCATTAATTGTACCTTGACTTGAGTTACCACTACAAACTGGTTTATTGGAAATTGCCTGATAATATTTTCTAACAGGAGCAGATTCATCACCGTCATTATCAATACATTTTATTTCAAAGATACTTGTAGTTATTAAACTATCGCCATTTAAATTTGCAGGGAAGTTAATCACAGCATAAACTTGGTCTGTCCAAATTGATTTTGCTTCAGTTTCTGCAAGAGGAATGCTTTCATCTGCACCAGGTAAATAATGATAAACCCAGCCATCATCTGTATCTATCACATCGTTCCACGGTGTAGCAATTGGCACTTCATTTTCATCAACAATCCTAAAAGCATAACCCTCAACCACTCCATCAGGATCATAACCAGACCAATAAATTTTTTGTTGAAAACTGATAACATCTAAATCCACGCTAGTTGTATCACCTTCATAAGATGTGATTTCAATTTCTGGCAGTGCATTAAGAGATAGCTCTCCCTTTCTACCGCAAGCACTTATCATAAGTGCAAATATCACGACGAAAACAGCCAAGATTACAAATTTAAACTTAAACATTAAATCCTCCAAATTTATTTGAATTTTTATTGCATTCCAATTGATTTACTCCTTATTTCTCGTCAACAAAATTATTAACATAATTAAAATTTTTAGCAGATTTCATAACATTTTGCAAAAGTTTTGCAGTAGTTACAGAACCAACTCCGCCTGGCACGGGAGTGATTGCCAGAGATTTTTCAAAGCAGCCGTGGTAGTCCACATCTCCCACATATTTGGAACTTCCATCATCTGTAAATATTTGGTTCACTCCAACATCAATAACAATCGCATTTTTTTTTATCATCTCTTTTGAAACAAATTTTGGGCGACCAATTGCGGCAATTAGAATATCTGCAGTTTTTGTAATTTTTTCTATATTTGCGGTTTGACTATGACAAATAGTTACGGTCGCATTTCCGGTTTCATCTTTTCTAATTAATAAATTTGCCAGCGGTTTTCCCACAATATTGCTTCGTCCTAAAATCACAATATGTTTGCCGATGGTTTCGATATTATAGAATCTGAACATCTCTAAAACCGCAGCAGGAGTGGATGGAATAAAGCTATCTTGCGACAAAACCATATTGCCAATATTCAGCGGATGAAAGGCATCGACATCTTTCTTTGGATTAATCTTTAAAATAACTTCTGCATCGCTGATTTGTTTTGGTAATGGTTTTTGAATCATTATTCCGTGAATATTGTCGTCTAAATTTAGCTTATTAATCTCTTCCAACAGAGATTTTTGTGAAAGATTTTTTTCAAATTTTAAGGTTTTAATTTCAATCCCGATTTTACTACCTTTTTTATTCAACATTTTTACATAATATTCGGAAGCCGGGTCATCTCCTAAAATAATTACTGCCAATTTTGGTTTGATTTTTTGAGATTCAATTTCCTCTTTTAGGTTTGTATAAATTTCTTTTGTTACCAATTTTCCAAGCAAATTTTTAATCATATTTTCTCCGAATCCTGAAAATATCTTTAGCTTTTCCGCTCTTTTCATCAATCTTTATTAAGACGGCATTAATTTGCAATCCATCTTCGGCAACATTGAATCTTTGTGGCATACTGGTAAGCATTTTGTTCAAAATAATTTCCTTTTTCATTCCGATAACCGAATCGTGCGGTCCGGTCATTCCCGCATCGGTAATGTAAGCAGTTCCATTTGGCAAAATCTCTTCATCGGCGGTTTGAATGTGCGTGTGTGTTCCGATAAATGCGGAAATTTTTCCATCAAAATAATAGGCAATTGCTCTTTTTTCGGCGGTGGCTTCCGCATGAAAATCGATAATTATATTATTTGAAATTTCTTGTAGTTTTGGCAATAAGTTATCAACTGCGGCGATTGGCGAATCTGCGGGACTCATAAAAACTTGTCCAATTATGGATAATATGATAATTTTTGTTCCGTCTTGAAGTTCATGAACATAATAATCATTGCCGATAGCATTCTTGGCAAAATTAATTGGTTTCACGATTCGTTTTTCTTCTTTCAGAAAATCGTAAGATTCTCGTAAATCCCATAAATGGTTTCCAGAAGTAAAACCATCGACTCCAGCTCTCAAAAGCTGATTTGCAGCCTTTCTGTTTATTCCTTTTCCGCCGGCGGTATTTTCTCCATTTGCGACACAAAAATCAACTTTGAATTCTTTCTTCAAATCGGGAAGATACTCTCGAATTAAATTTCTGCCAGGCTTTCCAAAAATATCACCAATAAATAGAATATTCATTATTTTGCCGTTGCTGTTTGTCTTGTTTCGCGAATAACCATTACTTTAATTTGTCCGGGATATTGCATCTCTTTTTCAATTTTTTCTGCAATATCGGAGGCTATGTATGCAGTATTTTCATCTTTAACAGAGGCTGGATCTACAATAATGCGCAACTCTCTTCCTGCCTGAATTGCAAATGATTTGTTCACGCCTTCGATAGTGTTGGCAATTTCTTCCATCTGCTCCAAGCGTTTCATATAAGTTTCTAACATTTCGCGACGAGCACCTGGTCGCGCTCCGGAAACTGCATCGGCAACTTGAGTAAGAACTGCATAAACACTTTTATATTCTACTTCTTCGTGATGTGCTTCAATTGAATTGATAATAATTTCACTCTCACCATTTTTTCTGGCTATGCTTGCTCCAAGTTTTGCGTGAGAACCATCAAATTCGTGATCAATCGCTTTTCCTATATCGTGCAAAAATCCTGCTCTTCTCGCAATATCCTGATTCAAGCCAAGCTCGGCTGCCATAATTCCGCAAGCCCAAGCGGCTTCCATTGAATGCTTAAGCACATTTTGACCATAACTAGTTCGATATTTTAATCTACCGATTAATTTGATAACATTTTTTGAAACATTGTGAATATTAGTTTCTATGCAAGCTTCTTCACCTATTTTGATTAAAGTTGCATCCATCTCTTTTTTGGTTTTGTTGATTACATGTTCAATTCGTCCCGGATGAATACGTCCATCGGAAATAAGTTTTTCCAAAGCTATTCTGGCAATTTCTCTTCTCACAGCATCAAATCCAGAAAGCACAACTGCTTCTGGAGTATCATCAACAATAAGATCGATACCAGAAATCTGTTCAAAAGAGCGAATATTCCTACCTTCTCTGCCAATTATTCTACCTTTTATATCATCGCTGGGCAGAGAAACAACAGAAACTGTTGTCTCAGAAACATAATCTACTGCCAATCTTTGCACGGCAGTTGCGATAATTCCAGAGGCAAGTTTATCAGCATCTTTTTTTGCCTGTTCAGCAATTTCTCGAATATCTTTTGCAGCTTCGTTTCTGGCTTTATTTTTGAGATTATTTTTAAGAATTTGAATCGCTTCTTCTTTGGAAAGTCTGGCAATTTCAGTAAGTTTGCTATTTTGCTTTTCGATTAATTCGTCTAAATTTGTCTCTTTTTGCTCAAGATTATTTTCTTTACTTTTGAGCTTCTCGTCAAAATTATGCAGATTACTTTCTTTACGGTCCAGGTTTTCCATTCTACTTTCAAGTTTAGAAACTCTCTGATTATACTCTTTTTCCAATTCGTAAATTTCTTTTTTGCGAACATTAATTTCGGCTTCGTAAGTTTTCTGCTCTTTAAACCACTTTTCCTTTGCTTCTAAAATTACAGATTTTTTGAGATTCTTCGCTTCGTTGTTTGCGTCATTTACAATTTTTTTTGCCAAATCAGTTGACTGAATAATTTTTTTATTACCTGCAGTTCTGTTTACAAGCCTAATTACAAACAATATTATCAGTGTGATGCTACTTCCAGCGACGAGTGCCAGAACGATATTTATATTTTGCATTTTTCCCTCGTTTTTTATTTATTTTTCCCACGATGCCGTGTAGCATAGTTATCGGAACCCACTTTTAAAGTGGGCGTCTACCTTATTTATTTTGCAAGTCCGAATCGTGTTCGGCTTGTGCGCCACAAATGGCTCGACTCCCTATTATATATCAGTTCAGAAACAAAATGATATCACGAACACCGCAGGAATTACTATTCAATTTTACCCAACATTCCATTAATTTGTTCCAATTCTTTCTCCAATTTTTCTCTCATCTCTTTTTCGGAAAAATATTGCTCAATTAAATTTAGCGAATAAAGAACAAATAATTTATGTTGATCCACCGTATTAAATTTTTCTTTTAATGACTCAAGTTGAGATTCAAAATATTCAGCATTTTTTTTAAGTTTTTCTGGATTATCACTTCTAAAAAAATACTTTCTTCCTAATATTTTTATCTCAATAGAAATCATAACAAATTATATATCATTCAATTGATTGAAGATATTATCAATTTTGGAAGAAGCCTCGTGCATTTTAGTTTCATAATTTTCAAGCTGTTCTTTCAATCTTGAATTTTCTTGAGTTAATCTTTCTAATTTTATTTTTTGCTGTTCAGAGAGCTCTTCAAATTTTTCCAATTTATCTTCATTATTTTGTTTGAATGTTTGTAACTCTTCATTCTTTTGACGCAATTCGGCATGATTTATTTGAAGATCTGCAAACTTCGATTTTAATACTGTGTAATTGGTTATCAGCTTTTGAATCTTGTCATCTAAACCCAAAATCGATTTTTCTTCCATCTATTTCCTCATCTTGAAATGCTCATTTAACGCATCTCAATTTTACATTCTTTTTCTAATTTTTTAATGATTTTTGACATAAGATTAGCAATAAATTCATCAGTTAATGTCTTTGTTTTTGAAGAAAATACGATACTAAAAGCAAGACTTCTGAAATTTTCATCAATATTTTTTCCTGTAAATTCATCAAATAATTCAACATTTACGATGGTATTATCGATCGATTTTATTGCTTCGATAATTTGATTAAATTTATATTCTTTGGAAACCTGGAAAGAGATATCTCGCAAAATTGGTGGGAATTTTGGAATTTCAGAAAATTTTGAAATATTCGGTTTTTGTGTTCTGAAAATTTTACTTAAATCAATATCAAATACGAAAACATCTTGTTCAATTTCAAATTTCTGAATAATTTTGGGATCCATTTTGCCAAAAGAGCCTATTTTTATTTTATCGCAAATTATATCTGCCGCAAATTTTGGAAGATAAAAAGATTCTTCAGATTCGGCAAATGAGATTTCAGATAAACCCAATCTGGAAATTATCTCTTCCACAACTCCTTTTAAATCAAAGAAATCCACAATTTTCTGTTGCTCTTTCCAATAAACAGGTTTGAGTGAACCAGTCATCAATCCGGCAATTTGAAAAGTTTCATTTGCCAATTTCTGATCTTTTCTGGTAAACACTTTTGCCAATTCGAACAATTTCAAATTTTTCTGACCGTGATTAATGTTGAACTTTGCATTATTCAAAATATCTGGCAACAATATCGGTCTCATTATAGAAAAACTATTTCCTAACGGATTTTTGAGGAAAGCAAAATTTTTCCTAATATCATCTTCTGAAATATTTAGATGCTCAATATATTCAGGGTTGGTAAAACTCCAATTTTTAACTTCAGAAAATCCATTATTTACCAGAATATTTTTAACTTTTCTGCGAGCATAAAATTCGCGTTTATTCATCACATTTTGAAGTTTTATATGCGTTTCGACATTATTATATCCGTGCAAACGGATAATCTCTTCAATCAAATCAATTTCTCGCGTTAGATCTTTTCGATAGGTAGGAATTTCATATATTTGAACATCATTTTTTTCGCTTTTTAATGTTAAACCCAAAGTTTCCAAATACGATTTAATCTTATCAAAAGAGATATTGATTGCCAAAAGTTGTTTTACTCTTGAATTTCTTAATTTTATTTCTGTTGATTTTTGCGGATTTGGATAAGAATCCAAAATCCCTTCACAAACTTTTCCGCCAGCCAACTCCAAAATAAGTTTGGTAGCTCTTTTGCTTACAATTTCTGCTGTTTCATCAGAAATATCTCTTTCGAAACGGTAAGACGAATCGGTAGAAAGATTTAATCTTCTACAAGTATTTCTAATATTTGAATAGAGAAAATTTGCCACTTCCAAAACAATATCAGTAGTTTTTTCTGTAATATGAGAATTTGTTCCTCCGATAATTCCGGCGAGAGCAATTGCTTTTTCAGCATCGGCAATCACTAAATCATTTTCATTAAGTTCATAAATCTTGTCATTCAAAGCTGAAAAGTTTTCACCATTTTTAGCTTGGCGAATCACGATTTTTTTGCCGTTAACATTTTCATAATCAAAAGCGTGTAGCGGATGACCGTATTCCATCATTACAAAATTTGTAATATCAACCACATTATTAATTGGTTTTAAACCCACCGAAATTAGACGAGTTTTTAGCCAGTTAGGCGATTCTTTTATGGTAACATTTTTTATTATTCGGGCAGTATAACGAGTGCAAAGTTTTTCCGCATTATTTTGCAATTTAAGTTCATTTTTAATTTGGTTTTCGCCTTCGGTAAAATCAATTTTTGGTAGATTTAATTTTTTATTTGTGAGTGCGGCAATATCTCTTGCAACGCCAATTATTCCCAGTAAATCTGGTCTATTCGGTGTGATTTCTACATCATAAATAGTGTCATCTATTTTTAAATATGAGGCAAGCGAATTTCCTACCGGAGCGTCTTCTGGGAGAACCATTATTCCGTCTTGTTCTTCAGAAATTCCCAATTCATTTTCGGAACAAATCATTCCAAAAGATTCTTCGCCACGAAGTTTTGCTTTTTTAATTTTAAATTCGCCTAATTTTGTTCCAATCGGAGCAAAAGCGATTTTTTGATTAATATCACAATTTGGTGCTCCGCAAATAATTTGCAAAACATTTTGGCCATCATTCACTTTGCAAATGGAAAGTTTATCGGCATTTGGATGTTGCCACTTTTCCTCGATTTTTCCAATAATAATTTGGTCTAAATCTTCTCCAAGTTTTGTGATTGATTCTACTTCAATTCCGCCAAAAGTCATTTTGTTTTCCAACTCTTTTGGAGAAATATCGAGATATACATATTTTTTGAGCCAATTATAACTAATTTTCATTTTTCTATTTCTGGAACTGTTTTAAAAATCTGACATCATTTTCAAATAACATTCGCATATCGGGAATCTTGTATTTCAGCATCGCAATCCGATCTATTCCCAATCCAAAAGCGTAACCGGTATATTTTTCGGAATTGATGCCAAGTTTGTCAAATACATTTGGGTCAACCATTCCGGCACCGCCCATTTCCAACCAACCGCTTCCTTTGCAAAGATTACAGCCGTTACCGCGACATTTTACACAGATGATATCAATCTCGGCGCTTGGTTCTGTGAATGGGAAAAAATGCGGACGAATACGAGATTCAATATCTTTGCCAAACATTTTTTTGACGAACACATTCAGCATATCTCGCAGATTTACGAAATTTATTCCTTCATCTACAACGAGGGCTTCTACCTGATGGAACATCGGCGAGTGAGATGCGTCATTTTCATTTCGATAACAACTTCCCGAAGAGATGATTTTGATTGGTGGTTTGTGATTTTCCATCACTCGAACCTGCACGGTAGAAGTTTGAGTTCTCAACAGCACATCATCATCGATGTAGAAAGTGTCGGAAAGGTCTCGAGCGGGATGATCTTGCTGAAAATTCAAAGCATCAAAATTATGAAATTCATCTTCAATGTCGGGACCATCTGCAATCTCAAATCCCAGAGAAATGAAAATATCCTCAATCTCTTGCATCACTAAAGTTATTGGGTGTAAATTTCCCATTTTGCGTTTTCTACCTGGCATTGTTATATCAATAGCTTCTGATTCTAATTTAGCTGTATAAACTTCTTCTTTAATTTGCTTTTCGCGAGCTGAAATTAAATTAGAAATTTCAGATTTTGCCACATTTACAGTCTGCCCAAATTGTGGGCGTTCCTCTTTTGACAAAGTTCCGATTTTCTTCATCAAGCCATTTAAAATGCTTTTTTTACCGAGATATTTAGATTTTTCAAGTTGCAAATCCGTCAAAGAATTTACTTTTTCAATATCTTTTTTTGCCGACTCAAGAATTTCATTCAATTGATTTTGCACGCCGTTTCCTTGTTACTTTTTTGCAACTTTACAGAGTTCGGCAAATGCTTCCATATCGTGAACCGCCAAATGAGCCAGAACTTTTCTATCAATTTCCACTTCCGCTTTTTTTAGACCGCTGATAAATTTACTGTAAGAAAGGTCATTTATTCTGGCGGCAGCATTGATGCGGATTATCCATAATTTTCTAATTTCGCGTTTTTTGGTTCTTCTATCGCGGTAGGCATATTGCCATCCTTTTTCTACAGCTTGTCTTGCTGTTCGATAAAGCTTACTTCTTCCACCGACATAACCTTTGGCAGCCTTCAAATATTTTTTTCTTCTTTTTTTTGCGGCTACATTATTTGTTGAACGAGGCATATTAATTCTCCTTTTATTGCATTCCCAGCATTTTTTTCATTCGTTTTTCATCTGCTTTGTGCACAAGACCTGCTTGTCTTAAACCACGTTTTCTTTTGGTGGTTTTTTTAGTAAGTATATGGCCTTTGAAAGCGTGTGATCTTTTTAGCTTTCCATTTGCTGTTACTTTAAATCTTTTGGCAACACCTTTTCGCGTTTTGATTTTAGGCATTATTCCTCCTCTTTATGTATCTATAATATTATTTTCAAAATCTTCAATGAGACTATCTATATCTTTTTTGGGAGCGACTATCATCGAGATTGTTCTACCTTCACTTACGGGTTTGCTCTCCACATCAATTACTTCATCTAGTTTCTCAATAACTTTGTTTAGAAGATTATATCCTCTATCTTTATGAGCTAATTGACGACCCCGAAAGCGAACCGTGAATTTTACTTTGTTATGTTGCTTTAGAAATTTTAGTGCGTGCTTCAACTTGAAATCCATATCATGCTCTTCGGTTGTTGGCGTAAACTTAACCTCTTTTGTTTGAACGATATGTTGCCTTTTTCGTGCATCACGCATTTTTCTCTCTTTCTTGTAATAATATGCTCCAAAGTCCATAACTTTACAAACTGGTGGATTGGTATTTGGAGACACTTCCACCAAATCCAAATTGACTTTTTCGGCAATTGTAAGGGCTTCGCTTAATGAAACCACACCAAACTGTTCTCCTTTTTCGGAAATCAACCTTACACTTCGAGCTCGAATTTGCCGATTGATTTTCTCTTTAGGCGGCTTTGGGTTCGTCTTAGATTTACCTCTCCTAATTCGTATCGAAATAAATTCCTCCTTTTTAGATTAACAAAAAAAAGCGGGTGAATATTCACCCGCTAACCATAAATAAAACAAACCTATCCATAAAATAATTTTTATAGATATTTTATCTTTTCAGTGTTGACCTTACAAGTATTTCTTGTTTTTGAAAACCGTAAGGTAGAAGCGGGAAGCTTCATTTTTAGACACAATATATCTTGGAAACAAACATTTTTTTCGTATTTATAGAGTCAAGAATTTTATTTCAATAACAGCATATGACTTACCGATTTTTGATTACCAATTTTAAGTTTGTAGAAATATACACCACTCGCAAAATTTTCAGCATTCCAGGTAATTTCATTCATTCCAGATTTGCAATTAGTAATTTCTAATTGGTCAATTTTTTGCCCCTTTACATTAAATATTTGTAACTCTATTTGTTCATGTTGACTATTTTCTGGCATATTAAA
>CAYQOZ010000067.1:0-9395 GCA_964419355.1 uncultured Candidatus Cloacimonadota bacterium
AAAGGAAGAAATTGCGGAAGAAACAGAATTAAAAATTTCTATTTTTGTAGATGGGAAGAAGGTAAAAGCAGAGCCTTGGGAAAACTTTTTAATTGCAGATTTAGATGAAGAGGGAAGCATCTCTTACACCTATTTTGATGGTGAAAATGACTCTTTAACTTTCCAAGCTGTTTACCGCCCCAAAGCAGATGAAAATGTCTATTTGGAAGCATTTGTACGTAACGGAAATGGCGATGCGAATGTAGCTATCAAATCTTTGGAAAATTTAGATGAAATTACCGTAAACTTGAAAACTCCCAAAGAATATTTGGATAACTCAGATAATTGGAACTTAGTCACTTTGCAGAAATTGGAAAATGTAATAAATTCTAAAAAAACAATTTTATTTGTACGAGGCGAAGTTGCGAATGAACCAGAAACGCGTATGTTGAAGCAAATTGCAGAAAAATCTGATAAATTTGAAGAAACAGAAATCATTATCTACTCTGAAAATAGAAATAACGATGATATTATAGAATTTAATGATATATTTACTTTGAAAACAGGTGAAAAATTATTGGGTGAAAATAGTGATTATCCCATGATATTTCTTTTTGATGAAACAAAAAACTTAATATTTTCGAGTAGTGGATATAATATGGGGATTGTAGATTTACTCTTGAAAAAGTAAAAAAACACAGTTTTTTTAAAAATCATTTGACAACCAAAGGAAAATCGTTTGTGGTTTTATTTATAAAAACAAAAGAAAGCAGGCGACAGTTAATCGCCTGCTAACACTAATTTACTTCAAAAGTATCATTCTGTTTGCATCAACTTCTTTACCATCAACAACAAGCTTGTAAATATAAACACCTGCTGCCTTATTTTCCGCAGACCAAAATACTGAAGATTGACCGTTAGATACTGCATATTGTTTTACAAGCTGACCTCTCATATTGTAAATTTCTATCTCAATATTCTCTGCTGCTTCTGTACTGAGGCTAAAGAAAATGGTAGTGTCATTAGTAAAAGGATTAGGATAATTTCCCATCAATTTAGTTGAAACCTCTTCGTCAATATCTTCTTCTTCTTCTTCTTCTTCTTCTTCGCTCACAACTGTAATTGAACAAGGGTCGTAAACTGTGAAAGAACCATCATCTTCAACTGACTCTAACCAGTAAGTATAAGTCCCAGACTCTACCTCATAATCATGATACTCGTAAGTATGGATTGAGGAAAGATTCTCGGCATCTACGCTATAAATTAGAAGTTGGGCTTCACCATTTTCGGAACGAAATAGATTGTACTTGCTAATTCCGCATTCCGATTCTACCGTCCAAAATATGTTAACAAATTCGCCCTGTATTACTGAAGCAAAATTTGTGAGTGTTACGGGAGTAGGTTCATCAGCGAGCACTCCAATCGTATAATATCCATCAGTTGGAAGATACTCAATTTGGCTAAATGTAAGTTCATTCCCACTTAACATATTAGCAGATTGAATTATCGAAAAATCACCAAAATAACCATCGCGACGCAGTAACTTATAATTATTTACATCTGCTGAAGCACCGATTAAACTCGATGCAAAGTTGCTGCAATCAAAACGAAAATCGACATATTCATTAGAATTATCATCAATATACCAAATTTGATTCGCTCGCAAAGAGACCCCAGCAGGACAATCTTCGGAAGTAGTTCCAGATGCCGTATTATTTGCAATTGCATAAAACTCGGCAGTTTCAAAGACTGATCCAGTATGTGGTTTTAATGCAAATCCATCAGATTCTTCTGACCAATCACTACCAAATTTTTGCCACAAAACTTTCGCATCGGTCGTATAATTTTCGGGAAATTCTCCAATGGGAACATTCGTAGAAGTATAGGTACAATTACCATGAGCGGTAAGATCATATTCTGTGTTTCCAGTAACATTATTACTAAGGTCATCTAACCAACCCCAGTCAGTTTCATTAAAACGATAATATCCTTTTAAATCAGCGTGATAAGCTGGACGATCAGTGTAGCTATCTGTTGCTAAAGTGGAATTTAAAATTGGCTTATTCATCCATTCATCAATTTCAGATTCGACTAATTTTTTATTCCAGATACGAATTTCATCAATGTATCCATAAAACCAATTACCAGTTGGAACTGTACCGCTACCTGCTTCGGCACCAAATATCAAATAATTATCAGAGTCATAGTTTAAATCAGCAAACCCACCTCCATCTACAATGTGATTACCATCAACATATAAATCAAAATCTGTGGTATTCCAAGTTGCAGCTATATGATGATAACCAGAGAAATCATCCGTTGGGCAAGATAAATAAGTATAACTCGATCCATTCCAAACAGCAAAATTAATTTTGTTTGTATTCGCTATGTAAAGATACCAACCGCCATTCTGGGCGCAAGATGCCAAGGATTGATGGACATCTGGTGTCCAATCCCACGCAAAAACCCATAATTCAACTGTAAAAGCATCTGTGAATTTATAGTGGTTTCCTGGAGTTAAATAGTCGCCATTTCCATCAAATTCAGCACATTCAATACCACCTTGTGCATAAACATTTGTAATGAGTAAGAGTGTTACAATTAAAATTACTAACAAGTTAAAATAAACTTTACCCATAATCACCTCCTCTGCAACCAGGGATGCTGAAACGCATTTTGGAGTCAAGTAATTTTTTTATTATGTTTCTGCTAATTTTAAGAGCAAAAAAAAACCGCTCCTTTTTAGGAAGCGGTTTCAGTGCTAATTAACAGTTAATATTTACCCGCTAATCGCAAGTTCTTTGATAAGCATAGATGCAGCACCAATGCTACTCATATTAAACTTAAAGTTATCGGCAATTGCCTCCACATCATTGAACATTTTAATGAAATTACCAGAAACAGTAAATGGCTTTAAAGAGTATTTACGCACGCCATTTTCCCATAAAAAGCCCTGACCCGAAAGCGAGAAATCACCCGAGATAGGGTTTGCACCAGAGTGCATACCTTGCAGGCTTACAATTTCGATAATTCTATCGTGTTTTGTAAAGAGTTCAGTTTCTTTCACATCGCCAGTTTCAAGACAGAAATTGGTTGTGGAAATTCCCAAACTACCTTTGTAGCTACGATTTGCATTTCCAGTAGATTTCACACCGTCTTTACGAGCAGTTTGAGTGTTATGAAGAAATGATTTCAAAACACCTTTTTCCACCAAAACTGTCTTCTGAGATGGATAACCTTCACTATCGAAAGCACGCGTTGCAAAACCATCTGCCAACAAAGCATCATCAACGATAGTAACTTTTTCATTTGCAATAGCTTCGCCAAGTTTTCCTTTGAGAAGCGATCTTCCTTCCTGCACAGATTTTGCCTTGAAAATATTCGTAAATGTAGCGAGCATAGTTGCTGACATTTCATTATTAAAAACAACGGGATAATTACCTTTCTCAACTGGTTCACCGCCGAGAAGAGCGAGTGCTTTTTTTGCACTATTATCAGCAAGTTTTTTCGCATCAAAATCATTAAAATCACGCGTGATACAGAAATCCATTCCCATGCGTTTATCATCGTCTTTGGCAGCAAGAACGCCTACATAAGCATAGGTGTAATTTTGAGTATCTTCTTTGCTTAACCCTTTACTATTTGCAATTTTCACAAAACTTGTACCGTCACCCATTGCAGAGTAAGGCACATTAAAAATGCATTCATCTGCATCTTTGGCAAATTTTTCTAAATTTTTGGCAAGTTTGATTTTATTATCCACATCCACTTTGTTCAATTCTTCCGAATATACATCTAACTTCTGTGAAATAGCAGGGTAATTTTCCATAATAACTACTTCATCATTTTCGGAATATTTACAATTTTCAATTGCTTTATCAACAATCATTTTGAAAGTTTCTTCATCAAATTTTTCTGTGTAAGCATAACCAACTTTTCCATCTTTGAGAACGCGAACGCCGATTCCTTTTGCGTCTGCATATTTGAAAGATTCTATTTCTTGCTGATTGATGCTAACAGAAAAAGATTTATTTGCTGAGAGTAAAATCTCGATATCATCTGTTTTATCCTTCGCATAAGCGAAAATTAGTTCAAATTCTTTATTATACATCATTCCTCCTATTTTCTTCCACCAACGAGAATTTCGTCGATTTTGATAGCTGGTTGACCCACATTTGTAGGAACGCTACCGCTTACAGAGCCACACATTCCTTGTGCCATAGCAAGGTTATCTGCTACCATACTAACTTTGAAAAGAGCATCTGCTCCATTCCCGATGAGTGTTGCACCGCGTACTGGTTCGGCAATTTTTCCGTTACGAATAACATAACCTTCGCCTACTGAGAAGTTGAAATTACCTGTACCTGGCATTACAGAACCGCCACCCATTTTCGCTGCGTAAATACCATAATCTACCGATGCGATGAGCTCTTCGAGTTTGTGTTTTCCTGGTGCAATGTAAGTATTTCTCATTCTGGAAGCAGGTGCAAATTTATAAGATTCTCTTCTGCCGCTTCCTGTGCATGCGTAGCCTGTTTTGATGCTTCCCATTTTATCCACCATATAAGATTTGAGAACCCCATTCTCGATTAAAACTGTCTTCTTTGTTGGCATTCCTTCGTCATCAATATTTATTGAACCCCATTCGTTTGGAATAGTACCATCATCGAGAGCTGTAACAACATCACTAGCAATTTTCTCGCCCATTTTCCCTGCAAATACAGAAGCATTTTTGGCAACTGCGGTAGTTTCCAATGAATGCCCGCAAGCTTCGTGGAATATTACACCACCAAAACCATTATCAATGATAACTGGCAATTTACCACTCGGTGCGTAATCTGCTTTTAACATTGTAACTGCAACGCGTGCAGTCTCTTTTCCAAGTGCAACAGGGTCGAGTGAATTGAAAAATTCATAACCTGCAAGCCCACCAGGACCTTTGCCGCTTGTCTGTTTCTCTGTTCCAGATGATGCAATCGAACTGATGTAAGCACGCGAATAATTACGGCTATCTTCCACAAATAAACCTTCACTATTGGCAATCATCACATTTTGCATTTTTTCCAAAAAATTAACATCAACTTGCGTAATGAGATCGCTATATCCACGCGATGCTTCGTTTACTTTACGGATAAAATCAATTTTATCTTTTTTCGCAATTGTATTATTTGGAATAAGCACTGAGTGAATATTTTTCACAGTTGTTTTAGTGAGATCAATTGCGGTAATAATTTTATTACCTTTCACTGCTTTGCTAATAGCATCTGCCGCCGCTATAAGTGATTTTTCACTCAAATCATTTGTGTAAGCATAGATTGCTGTCTTACCATAAAATACGCGTACACCCGCACCGTAATCGTTTCCAATTACATTTTGTTTTGTCTTGCTATCATTGAAGCTAATGCGTGAATTATAAGTGTTTTCCACAAATACTTCAGCAAAATCTGCACCGTTACTAAGTGCCTTGTCAATGACTTTACTAATTAACGCCTTGTCTAACATACATCCTCCATCTATTTATTTTATTAATAATTTTTTACTAAAAAAAGTGTAGCCACACCAGCAAGAGCCATTAGGCTAAGAACTGAAATTAAAACAATTCTAACTTTTTTTTCTTTTGGTGATAACTCACTCCATTTTGGTTCCTGATAATCTTTCCATTTTTTATAATTTACCAATCCAGAAATCATAAAAATTACTCCTGCAGGGATAAAAAAATAATTTTTGGTGGAAATCCCAATTGAGATATAAGCTATTCCGATTATGAAAAATACCCTGTAATTTACCGGTTTTTTCTCTCTTGGTTCGCCATCATCCTTTTTTAGTGCTGATGCAATAAAAAATCCAAAAAGACCAAGTAAGAATAAGATTGCAACGGTAATCAAAACCATGTTATTCCCTACAGCTATTGTTCGCAATGTAAAAAAACCACCAAGTATTACGAACAATATTATCATGCCTGCGATTACTAATTTTTTGTTCATTTTTCCTCCAATTTTAATGATTTAACACAAAGTTTATTTTATTTCTTTGTGTATTTTTCTTTTTTACTGTTCCATTGTTTAATTAAATTTTTCATAATATCCTCCATTTATAATTTATTTAAAAGTTCGCATCATCATTTCGATAGATTTTGCAATATAATTTTCATCATCTTTATATTTTTTATAAAAATTATGCATCGTAATGTAGATGTTATTGAGGAAATATTCGACTGCTAATTTTACATCTAAGCCATCGTAGATTGATTTATCTTGAAAGCCATCACTTACGATTAATTCCATTTTTTCTATAAATTCGTCTCTATCTTTTTTGTGTTTTTCTTTTCTTTCACTGTCTTCATCATCAAGTTTTATTGCATTAGAATGCACATAATTTACCAACATAAAATAGACTGGATTATCAATGGAAAATTGGCAATATGCATTGGCCGCAACAATTAATTTATCGAAGCCTTTTTCTTTATTTTCCATGGCAATTAAAATGGTTTCTACAATTTTGTTCCAACCTCGCATATACAATCCCAATAAAATTTCCTCTTTATTTTTGAAATATTTATATAAAGTTGGTTTTGTGTATTCAGCTTTTTTGGCAATGTCATCCATCGTGGTTTTTTCGAAACCATCATCAATAAACAGTTGCTTTGCAGCATCAATAATCAATTCTTTTCTAAGATAATGTTCTTTCTCTTTCCTATTCAAACCAAACTCCGATTAATTTTTATTTAACTCACGGTTAAAATTATTTTAACGAGTTATATTGTCAAGTAAATAAAAAAAATATTCAATTTAGATTTTTTATAGACAAAAAAAGGTTGAATTTTAAATTTTACCGCAAAATATTTGAGATGATTATGAAATTAAATAGTATAGAAAAGCGCACATTTTTTTTATTGATTGTAGCATCCATCTTTTATGGTTTTGTGATGGGAACATTCAATATTCAGGATGTTCTTGCCAAAAAAGCATTGAACGCATTAGATTGGCAAGTTACTATTTTGGTAATGCTTTGGCCACTTTCCAATTTATTTTCAATCTGGTGGGGAAAGGCGTTAGAGCATTCTAAAAGTTTGGCAAAATTTTTTATTCTAACAGGATTTGTGGGAAGATTAACACTTCTGTTTATGTTGTGGGTGAACAATTATTATCAATTTTTGATAATTATGATTTTTTTATTTTCTTTCAATGCACTCATCAGTCCAGCCCAAAATTCCATCTATCGTAACAATATTTCAAAAGAAAATCGAGGATATTTATTTGGATATTCCGCTAGTATTATCACGCTAATAGCGTTGATATTTAGCTTTGTCTCAGGAAAATTGTTAGACATTCAAGAAGATTGGTTTCGCTATATTCTAGCATTTGCTGGAATTGCAGGTTTTATCAATTCTTTGCTGATGGCGATGATTAAAGTTGAAAATAAAAAATATATTGAAGCTCCTTTAAAATTTAGAGAATTGTTTTTTACACCGATAAAAAGGACAATCGATATTTTAAAAAAGAATAAAGATTTTGCGATTTTTCAGCGTAATTTTTTCATTTATGGAATTGGCTTTATGATAATACTTCCAGCTATTCCAAAGTTTTTGGTAGATGATTTAAAAATGGATTATTCACAAATTTTTATGGCAAAAGCTGTTATCTCTCAGCTTGGAATTTTGCTTCTTGCTCCAATTGCCGGGAAAATTCACGATAAGAAAAATCCTTCATTTTTTACATTCATTGCCTTTTTTACGTTAGGTTTGTATCCGTTAATTTTATTAATTGCCAGTTCTCTAATTGGTTCAGGAATAGAGAATTATGTTGTCTACTTTGCTTTCCTTATATTTGGCATTGGTATGTCTGGAATTGTGATTTCATGGAATATCAGTTCAATCTTTTTTGCCGGCAACGATGATGTTTCTATGTATCAAAGTGTTCATGTTACTTTAACCGGTTTAAGGGCGTTGTTAGTACCGTTTTTAGGATACATTATTTTAAAATATTGGGGTATAAAAGTTGTATTTATTGTTTCATTTTGTATGTTTTGGACAGCTTCTATTTTAAGTTATTTTAATTATTTACGAATGTGTAAATTGCAATTTAAATATAATATTCAAGTAAAAACAGTGCTTAATTATTTTAGAAAAATATTTCCTTTTGGATAATGGAGGTTTGTAATGAATAAATTTTTTCTTCTGATTTTGTTTTTTGTGGCAAGCAGTTTGCTTTTTTCTGCTATCACCATCGAATATGATAACTCACTTTCATCTGAAGATATCAATACAAAAATTATAGATGAAATCGAATATTTTAATGTTTACGAAATGGATAAAACCTTTCGAGCAGTTATTTTGGAAGATATTTTAGATAGAAGATTGTATGTGAATATCTATAATAAACAGCTAATATTTTTGCTCGATTCTTCTTATATTATGTTCCAAAATAAGACATATAATTTTTCAGAAAATATTATTAGAAAAAATGAAATATTTTATATTTCTGTAAAATTTTTAACCAACATTTTGCCAGATACCTTTGAAGAAATTAAGTATGAAAATGGAAAAATATTAGCAGCTGCACCTACGGATAATCGTATAAGAAAAATAGTTATCGATCCGGGACACGGAGGAAAAGACCCAGGTGCAATTGGAAATTCCAAAAAACATTTTGAAAAGGAAGTCGTGCTTTTGGTTGGAAAAGCATTAAAGAAAAAATTGCAAGATGAATTAGGTGTAACTGCCTTGCTTACAAGAGATAAAGATGAATATGTCTCGCTTCAAGAACGCACAGATTTTGCCAACAAAAATGAAGCCGATCTTTTTATTTCAATTCATTGTAATGCACACCGCAATTCCAAAGTTGATGGTATTGAAGTTTTTTATCTTTCTTCGGCAAAAACAGATGAAGCCAGAGCTGTGGAGGCGATGGAAAATCAGGTTGTTTACGATTATGAAGGTGGGGAAGAAGCAATTAATAAATATGATGAGCTTGCTTTTATTTTGGCTGATATGGCACAAAGTGAGCATCTCGAAGAAAGTTACCAACTCAGTGCGATATTGCAAAATGATTTGATTGAAGCGACTAATAATCACGATCGTGGCGTGAAACAGGCAAATTTTTATGTTTTGCGTGGTGCTTTTATGCCAGCGGTTCTTTTGGAGCTCGGGTTCATGACGAATAAAGAAGGTGAAAAAAAATTGATAAAAGAATCATATCAAAAGAAAATGGTGGATGCAATTTTTGAAAGTGTGAAAGAATTTAAATTGAAATATGATGCGATGCAATAACGGAAGAATTTAAAACAAATTAATAAAAAACATTTTGACAACAATAGTCCCTAACTTTTTCTGACATCGGAAATTAAAAATGGAGGATTTGAAATGCCAAATCATAAATCTTGTGAAAAAAGATTGCGACAAGAAGCAAAAAGATCGG
>CAYQOZ010000068.1:0-9230 GCA_964419355.1 uncultured Candidatus Cloacimonadota bacterium
TTGCCGAAACCTTCCGAAGCATCAGATAAAGTGATGTATTCATCATTTTCAGAAAAATTCATATTCACATTTGAAGCAGTTTCCGTGCCGACATTTTTCAAAGTAACGGTAAGATAAACAGTTTCTCCAAACTCAATTACATCATCACCGCCTGCATTTACAACAACTTCTTCAATTGTTATGAATGGACCAGAAAGTGGTGCCACTTGAACTTGTGTGATAACTGGTTGGTATTGCGGTTTTGTAATCACAATATCAGCCATTCCAGAGTTAGTAATTGGATTGATTGCAATTTCTGTAGTTCCATCTGCCTCAATAAGCCCAGCTCCGTGAAGAACACCTTCAAATGAAATAGCAACATAAGAACCCGGCTCTGCAGTAACTTCAAAATAATCCACGCCGAGTGGTAAAATATCCATATAACTCACATTATTTACATAACCTTGTGTTTGGTAAATAACCAATGAAGGATCACCTAATAAATTGTATGCTTGCCAATAATAGGTTGGACTTGAATGTTGTGGATAACCTTGAATGTCAACTTCGGTAACTGCAAGGTTGCCAATAAACACTAATGCATCTGCTGTAACATAGTCAGTTACAAAAGGACCATCGTAAACACCCCAAGATGTTTCTTCTGCTGAAGGAACATATCCGTTGTTGTTACCAGATATTGGGAAAGCTCCAACAGACCAGTAGAAATCTTCAAACCAGTATGAAGATGGAGATGAACCAATATAAGCAACAGCGCCGGCATTTGCTTTTCTCATCCATGTTTCACCAATACATTCAGAATAGCCAAAATCAGCTGCTAAACAACAGTTACCAATTGCCAATGGATATTCATTATTATTCGTAAAACTATTCACATCACTAATAGACAAATTGGGATCTCCCCAGGAAGTCTCTGAACAATGTGCAGTATAATTGATAAACCCAACACCATCGTCAACTGTATCATAGCAACCACCATAACTCGTCAAATAATCGTTCACTTGTGTAAAACCGTGTGAAATATTGAAATAATTTTCAGTTCCATATTGAATTGTTGGTTGACCAACATTTGGATTCCAAGTGCCATCAGCACCAGCAATCAGAGTAACTCTATCGAGGAAAGATGGATCGCTAAATTCATATTTTTCATAATAGAGTGTCTTGTCAATTTGTGCTTGTAATTGACTAACATTTGTAGCAGAAAAACGACCGTAGTACATTTCTGGGAAAATATCGCCATCTACACTACCGTAATATAAATCTGTTTTTTTATTGGATGCAGAACCTGTATCTGATGCTGGGATTTGCTGAACATCACCAACAAACAAAATAAATGATGGGGCAGGATCACTTGGTGTACCAGCATTGTAGTGCCCATTAATCCAATTTTGGATATTCTCAATTCCACCACCGATTTCATCGGTATATCCGGTAATTATTTCAAATCCTTTTTTTGTTTTCCACTCGATAAATGGTTGCAAAGTACTCTCAAACATTGGATCAGAAACGATTAAATATTTTACAGGGTATTTTGTTAAATCAGGATGATCGGGATAATCTCTATCACGATTATTCAAAATTGAAGAATAAATCGCTTCAAAATATGGTGAATATGTCGATGCTTTAATGTATTCAGTTTTTGCAATATCACTTCCACTAAACTTAACTTCTACTTCGATGTCATTGTAAACTTTAATTACACCTGATACTGGGTTGTATTGAACTGGAGCAACTACTAATCTAGCCAATCTCATTCCCCTTAAAACGCCAAGAATCTTGACTGTTGCTAAATCGTGAACTGAATATCTGTCGTGAGAATATGACTGTTGATTGTACTCAAATTCAACATCCTCAATATCATTACTTTTTGAAAGTGACGGTTGATTTGGTATCAACGGATTAGTAATACCAAAATCACTCAATTTGTACTCAGATACTGAATAGTTTACAACATTTACGGACACTTCGGCTCCAAAAGGTATCTCTATCAGCTTTTTAGAAGCTGGTAATTTTGGTGTTCCTATCTCTCCAATTGAAAATGCACCCGGAATCGCCAATTCATTAAAAATACCTTTTTGGGTTTCAACTTCAAAAGAGTTAATTTTTTCAAAGTTAAATTCCATTTTTAATTTCTGATAACTATTCTCAGAAATTTCCACAGCACTTCCATTTTCCGAAAGTGTGATCTCGTAACCTTGTAACAAAGCTACAGCCAAAACAAAAACAACAAATAAGATTTTTTTCATCCTATACTCCTTTTTCCTAATATCTTTTTATTTTCATCAAATCTATTCTAGTTTAAATGCAATCGCTGTTCCATTCAAACATTTATTTTACTTTTTTTTACATTTATTGCTACTTTTAAAATAATGTAGTTTAGAATTGACAAAAAAGCCAACAAAAAAATATAAACTAACATTTGGAGGTCATTATGGATAAAAAAGAATTTTTTGAAAACATTAGGAAAGAGGCAAATGAAGTATTGTCAAAGGTGTTTGACAAAGTTGAAGAAGTAAGTAAAGTATCAGTGTTGAAACTGAAAATAGGTAATCTTAAATCGAAAATTAAAACCCAAAAAATGGAAATCGGTGAGTTTGTTTTTTCACATAAAAGTGATTTTGAAAATTTTGAGAAATTACGAAAATTTATCTTAAAAATTGAGGATTTGGATAAAATGATCGAAGAGAAGGAAAAACTGCTCGCAGATTTAAAAGAAAATGAGGAAGCTGAATAACTACTCTTGTCTTTTCAATATATGAGCTGTTAACAAAGTTTACACTTGATGAAAAACCTCAGATTAATGGGAATGGATTACGGTGAAGTCCGCATTGGCATTGCGATTAGCGATCCTTTACAGATTTTTTCTAAACCGTATGAAGTCTTACAAAATGATATAAATCTTGTTTTTGAGAAAATCCAGGAAATCATCGAAAAAGAAAATGTGGAGAAAATCATTTTGGGACTACCCGTAAATTTTGATGGAAATGACACTAAAAAAACGATTGAAGTACGCGAATTTGCCAAAATTTTACAAACTAAAATCAGTATTCCCTTCGAATTTTCTGACGAAAGATACACCTCTGCAGATGCGAATGATTTGCTCAAAAAAATGGGTTATTCACCACAAGAAGGCAGAAAACACATCGACAAAATCGCCGCCGCATTAATCCTAAAAAATTATTTGGAAAACAAATGAAAAGACTGTTCATTCACATTTCGCTAATCTTATTTTTCACAGTTCTCATTTTCTTGTTTGGAATAATATTTTTTACCACGCAACTTGATGAAAAAATAATCATCATCGAAAAAGGTGATAATGCCATACAAATTGCCAGCACCCTCCAAAATGAAGGAATCATTAAAAATAAATATTTTTTTTACTACTATGTCCGAATTTTCGGAAATGATAAAAAATTAGATTTTGGCAGTTATCTTTTTGACGGCAACTTTTCTATGTTTGATATTGCCAAAAAAATTGAAGAAGGGAAAGTAAAATTACGAAAAATCACCATTCCAGAAGGTTTAACACTAGAAAAAACTTGTCGCCTCCTTTCCGAAAATAATTTTGGAACATACTACAACTTCATAACAATCTGTAGTGACAGCGTTTTCACCCAAAAAATCACTGGCTTTTCACATAAAAACATAGAAGGATTCCTTTTTCCAGAAACATATCATTTTCCCGAAAATGTGAGTGAAAAATTCATTATATCACACCTTGTTAAATCGTTCTTAAAGCAAACAAAAAAAATAAAAACAAATGAAAATCTCAATTTTTACGACACACTAATTTTGGCTTCAATCGTCGAAAAAGAAGCACGTTTAGAGTCCGAAAAACCTTTAATCGCCAGCGTTTATCTCAATCGACTGAAAGATAAGTATAAACTTCAAGCCGATCCAACAGTTGCTTATATTTTGGAAAATTTGGGGAAAACTCGAAAGAAAATATATTATAAAGATTTAGAAATTAAATCACCATTCAACACTTATTTGAATAATGGCTTACCGCCGACACCTATTTGCAGTCCATCTTTAAGCTCCATCAACGCTGTCATAAACCCACAAATATCTGATTATTATTTCTTTTTTGCAGATGGAACTGGCGGACATAATTTTTCCAAAACCTACGCCGAACATTCTAGAAAACTACAGCTAATAAGGTCGCAAAATGGAAAATAATCTTTTATTATCTCTCGCCATTATCATTGTTTTATCTAAAATTTTAGGTGCAATTTCAAGAAAGTTTAAACAGCCTCCTGTTATTGGTATGTTATTTTTGGGGATTATTTTAGGACCGACACTTTTAAATTTAGTTCATCCTACCGAAATAATCAGTTGGATTGCAGAAATTGGCGTGCTATTTTTACTTTTTGAAGCCGGTTTGGAAACAAATTTAAAAAAAATAAAAGAAGATTCAAAGCAGGCAATTTTACCAGCACTAGGTGGAATCTTACTGCCATTTATTTTAGGATTTGCACTCGGTTTCTGGGTGCTAAATAGCGTCATCAACGCTTTAATAATCGGCGTCATTTTCACTGCAACTAGTGTTAGCGTTAGCGTTATGAGTCTCATTGACATGGATAAATTACGCAGTTTAGAGGGACGCTGCATCGTTAATTCCGCCATTATTGATGACGTGGTTGGCATTCTTTTACTTACCTTTATTTTTGGGATTTTTAGTAGCAATGATGGTTCTTCAACTTTGATTTTTTCTTTGCTAAAAATCAGCATATTTTTTGCAGGTTCAATTATTTTCGGACTATTTATCGTTCGCCCACTTTTCATGAGTTTACGTAAATTCTTATTGGAAAATGCCGTTATCTCGCTCGCTATCGCTACCATTTTAATTTACGCTTGGTTTGCTGAAATGACTGGACTTGCAGCCATCACGGGTGCATACATCGCAGGATTATTCATCGGGCAAACTCGCTACAAACACAAAATCCAAACAGGCATCACCAACATTGGAAAATCATTTTTTGTCGATATCTTTTTCGTAAATATTGGTATTCACTTCAATTTAGCAGAAACAAGCGCAAATCCATTATTTTTGATTGCATTTGTGCTTTTCGCTATCGTTGGAAAAATCGTTGGAAGTGGCTTGGGAGCACGGCTCACAAACTTTGATACAACCCGTTCTTTCCGGATTGGCGTAGGAATGGTACCACGCGGTGAAGTGGCATTAATCATTGCTAATATGGCTTTTACGAAAGAATTAATTCAAAAAGATGTGCTTTCTGCCACTATTTTGATGGTGGTTGGAACAGCGGTAATTACGCCAATTTTACTAAATATTGGCTTCCAGAAAATGGGACAAAGTAATTTCAAAACATTCGAGAATACTCATAAAATTTAAAGGAGCATTTATGTGGAATAAAATTATTGATAAAAATTTAATCATTGTAAATCCTAATGTAAGCAGCAAACAAGAGCTTTTTGATGGAATGGTTGACTTAGTTTACAAACATGATTATGTGTGCAATAAAAAGCAGTTTTTGAAGGCATTATACGAACGAGAAGAGATGGCAAATACCGAGTTAATTCCGGGGATTGCACTTCCACACGCACGCACAAATGCGGTTACAAAATTATTCGTTAGCATAATCATTTTGAAAAATGGCATCAATTTTGAAAATGAAGAGATGGGCAAAGCAAAAATTATTTTTTTCTTTGGTTGCAACGAATCCCAAAACAAAGAATATTTACAGCTTTTAGCAAAATCAAATAGACTTTTACGCAATAAAGGTTTTGCTGAAAAATTATTAAATTGTGTAAATTCAGATGAAGTTATGGAACTTCTTAATGAATTTGACGATGAAATTGATATTGAGAATGACGGTCATCAAAGGTTGATGATTTTATCAATCAACGACCCAAATTTAACCATTGATGTAATGAATGCAATGGTGGAAGTTGGCATTACTAATGCATCAATTGTGGAAGCTACTTCGATGGCACGAAAATTAGCATACGAAATTCCCATCTTTGCAGGATTGAGCTATATGTCAGCGGGAAAATCGAAAGAGTCAAATTTAGTGTTTGCACACATTGAGAATCATAAAATTGTACCAAAATTAGTAAAAACATTAAAACAAAATGGCATTGATTTACACAAAAAAGGGGTTGGTTTCATTCAAACCATAAAGGTAGACAATGTCGTTGGTGAATTTGAAGAAGATATTGAACTCTAATAAAATCTTGACAGGAATGATTGGAATAAATTTGCTCCGTCTTATAAATCAATTAAGGAGGATATTATGAGAAAATTAGTTTTTTGGACAATTATGGGAGTTTTACTTTTTTCAATTTTCGGTTGTGCTGGAAATAAAAAAGCAAAAAAGGGTTTACCAGATTCAGATTTCAAAGATTGGCCAGAGTGGTACTTAGGAACTTTACCAGAGGAAGGTGGAAAAGTTTTTGCAAAAGCTACCGAGACATCTCTTAAGGCAGAGCTTGCAGAAAGCAAAGCAACAGCAGAAGCTCGGAAAAAAATAGCACAAACAATTGAGACTAAAGTTCAAAATTTAGAAAAGAAGTTTGATGAAGAGGTTGGACTTGGAGAAGATGCCGAATTGAATGCATTTTTCAACAGTACCACGAAGGTGATTACATCACAAATTTTAAATGGTTCTCGACTGTACAAAAACGGTTATTCACGAGAAGGACAACTCTTCCGATCTTTCGTAATAATGGTGATGGATGATTCTTTCGCAGAACAATTCGTCAATAAAACCAAAAACAATCAGCAAATTTACCAACGATTTCGTGCTTCAGAAGCTTTCCAAGATATGGAAGCTGACATCGAAAAATTTGAAAATTTCAAAGAGCAACAAGGTTACTAACCTTAAGTAATCTCTAAAAAATAGCAGGTTTTTCGACCTGCTATTTTTTTAATCAATTTCTAACTTTTCTCTTTCCAAAATTTCATAAAAATCAGTTGCATTATTTTTTGAAACATTCCCTTTTGGAATTTGGGTAATTTTAATTTTATTTCCATAACCATAAAGTTGGTATTTAATCACATCATTTTCACAAATGTTAGCACTCGCTTTCGCTATTTTTTCATTGATTTTCACCAAGTTTTTATCACATGCTTTTTTGGCGATACTTCGTGTTTTCACTAAACATAATTTGTTCAATAATTGATCTACTCTCATTTTTCCAATCCTTTTTGAAAATATTTACACTGTTTAATTCCAGTAAAACTATAGAGTGAAATTCCACCAAAATCATGTTTTTTTATTTTTTGAATTTTTTCGTTGATTTGAGAAACTGGATAACTGCAATCGTCACTCCACGCTCGTAAACCAAACACGATTTTTTTGCTTTGAAAAATATTTTCATATCGACTTAAATGTGCTTCGATTACATCGCTTGAAGTAGAATAATCCATCAAATAGACATTGTCAATTATTCCTTTTTCGAGCCAATTTTGCCAATTTTGGGAATACAATGATTTGGCAGTTTCAATGTTTGCAAAAACAGCTGCAGAAAGTTTAACAAAAGGTGCTTCTGCTCTAATTTTTTGGTAAATATTTTCGACAAAATTTGTAATCTGTTTTTCTTTCCAATTTTGCCAATTTTCAGTATTGTTATTTTCGGAAAAATACCTTTTCAAAGCTAAATTGTTGTAGCCAAATTCGATGTCGGGATAGCGAATATAATCGAGATGAATGCCATCTATATCGTAATTCAAAGCAATATCCATAATTATATTTTCCGTATATTTTTGCACTTTCAAAATGCCCGGATCCAAAAATGCACCAGAATGCGAAAGATAATTCATTTTCTGACCAGTTGAATCTGCCGTAATCCATTCCGATTTAGTAAAATACAAATTTTGGGAGGTTAATTTTTCCAGTTTATGACCGGTAATCACAAAAACTGGAATCCACGCGTGAACTTCGATATTTTGCTTTCGTGCAACTTCGATGAGATATGCAAATGGGTCTAAAATCGAATCGGAAAGGGCATGATATTGCATCTCTTTGTTATCATAAAAATCATTAGATTTGTTCGGAGTATAGGCGGCATCACCACGATAGCGAACTTGCACCAAAATTTGATTAAAATTATTTTCCGCGATTTCCTGAATTGCATTTTCTATTTTTTGGTGAGTTGTCAACTCCCAAATTGGTAGCCAAATTGCACGAATCTCAGCACTCAAGGTCGAAAAAATAAAAATGAAAACAGCAAAAAATTTACAAATCATTTTTATTTCGAGTCACTTTTTTTACAATTGTTTCGCATTTCCCATCCGATAAAATCACTTCTAATTTTTTATTTTCACTAATTTGTGCAACCGAATTTATCAATTTTCTCTCATGCATCAACAAACTGTAACCTCGCTTCAATGCAGCGTGAGGTGATAATTCGCGCAATTCATTTGAGAGAATTTCAACCTGTTTTTTCAATGATTCAACTCGTTTTTGCGAGATATTCGTCAATTTTACAGCTGCAATTTCTAAACGCTGTTGTAAATTTTGCAAAATATTTTTTGGATGAAACGCAATCAGCCGATTTTCCAATTCCTGAATTTCGATTTTTTTGGAAAAGAAATAGTGTTTTATTTCGGAATTTATGACAGACATTTGGGTATCAATATTTTGCAAAATTTCTTTTTTATCCGGCACTGCCAATTCCGCTGCCGCAGACGGCGTTGGTGCACGTAAATCCGCCACAAAATCTGAAATAGTAAAATCAATTTCATGACCGACAGCCGAGATAATTGGAATCTTTGACGTAAAAATTGAGCGTGCTAAATCCTCATCATTGAAGCAAAATAAATCTTCTTGTGAACCACCACCACGACCGATTATCAAAGTATCTACTAAAAATTCTTGATTGAAATATTCTATTCCTGCAACAATTTTTTGTGCTGCTTTTTCACCTTGAACAACAGTAGAATAAAGAAAAATTTTGGCAGGGAAACGACGCGAGATAACATTTTTGATGTCTTGAATAGCGGCACCAGTTGCAGAAGTTATCACGCCAATTTTTTCTGGAAACTTTGGAATTTGCTTTTTGTAGATTTCATCAAAAAGTCCTTCATTCGCTAATTTTTTTTTCAATTCTTCAAAACGAAGTTGCAACTCGCCAATGCCAGCAGGTAACATTTTGCTCACATTAAGCTGGTAATTTCCACCTTTTTCATAAACGGTAATTTTGGCGGTACAAATTACTTTATCGCCCTCTTTCGGAGAAAAATTTAGCAATTTGTTGGCAAATTTAAAAAA
>CAYQOZ010000069.1:0-3829 GCA_964419355.1 uncultured Candidatus Cloacimonadota bacterium
ACACAAAAAGTAAAGTTGTTCTCACTTGAAGTGATTCAATGAGAGAGAAAGTCCTATGCTTAATTATATACTTTTTTCTTGACGGCTACAACATTCAAAGCCAATTAGAACAAAAATATACGGAGAGTTGTGTGAAATATAAAATAATCTTTATAATATTGCTGGTTTCACTTTCACTTTTTGCGCAAAACGAGGAAAAAGTAATCCTCAAAGTTTTTCAACTTCCCGACCCCAAAAACACAGATGCTTTTACCAAAGCAGATATAGCCGTGGTAAATGCTTTCCAAGAGAAATATCCTAACATCGAACTCCGTTCATTTTCTGGCATCAACATTGAAGGAATGGAGATGGACTCTGCACCGTTGATGGCGATTGCTGGTGGTGTTTCACCCGACATTATTTATGTGAACTTTCGTCAATCGGATACCTATATTGAGAATAATTTTCTCTATCCGTTGGATGAATTTATTGCAAAAGAGAGTAAGCAAGATTTAGAATATCGTGTTGCAGATGCGGTCTGGCCAGTTATCAAACGCAAAAAAATCGGTGAGCAACAAGCCCATACTTGGATGCTTCCTTACGAAACTCTTTGTCGCGTGATGATGTATCGAAAAGATTTATTCTATCGGGTTGGATTAGACCCCGACCAATCACCTCGAAATTGGGAAGAATTATTGGATTATGCCAAAAGAATGACAATTCCCAGCGAAGGTGTCTTTGGACTTTACATCGCTTCCGGTGCCCAAGCTGCCTACGATTGGATAACCTACCTCTGGAGTGCTGGTGGTGATGCCGTTTTGCAGGATGATGAAACGGGTGAATGGTACGCATCTTTCAATAGTGAAGCCGGTGTGGATGCAATGGAATTTTATCTGAAATTGATTACCACAAAATGGAAAGATGAATTTGGCAATCCCCAACAAGGTTTTGTGATTCGAGAAGGTGATTGGGGCAGAATGTTTGAAGATGGTAAAATCGGTATGATGATGGGTTATATGAATGAGCAAACTCTCGGCGGTCAGCTCGACCCAAATCTTTATGGTGTATCTCCTTGTCCACTTGGTCCTACCGGTGTGCGTGGTTCCGAAATTAATTGTCGTATGATGGGTATTTTTAGTGGCGCTGGAGAAAGTAACAATGCCGGTCTTGGCAAACGCGACCCCCAAAAAGTCAAAGCTGCAGCTTGGAAATACATTCAATTTTATGATAGTGAAGAAGCTCGCCAAATTCGCCTGAAAGTTATGATTGACGCTGGCTTTGGGAAAATGCAGAATCCAATTTATTTGGAGCGTTATGGCTACAATGAATATTTGAAATATTGCCCTCCCGGCTGGGCAGATACTTTTAATGAAACAATGCAAAGTGGGAAGCCAGAGCCATACGGACATAATTGTCAAAAAGTTTACGAATATATGACCTATCCGCTTGATGATTGTATCTCGTTGGAAGAAGCTGGAAATCTCGGTAACACTTCTACTGAAAAACGCGTTAAAATTAAAGAAATTCTCGATCGTGGAGTCGCTCGGACTAACGAAAAAATGATTGGAAAAATCAGCCCAAAAGAGCGCCAAAAACGCAACAATATTGCGATTGTTGTAGCCATTTTGGCTTTCTCATTTTTCCTGATTGCTCTCTTTAAAGTTTGGCAAATTTTCACTCCAAAAAACAAGTTCGAACCTGTAAATAAAAAGAAGACCAATTTTATTCCATACCTAATGTTAGTGCCAGCCCTCGCATCTATTTTACTGTGGAAATATGTGCCAATGATAATGGGTTCAGTGATTGCGTTTCAAGATTATCAAGTCGTGGGTGCTTCGAGTTGGGTCGGTATGCAAAATTTTGCCGATGTTCTTTTTGATCCAGTGTGGTGGTCTGCTCTTGGTAAAACGCTCTATTACATGACGCTTTCACTTAGTCTTGGTTTTTTACCTCCCCTCATTTTAGCTATCCTATTGCAAGAAGTTTCACACGGCAAAATTATTTATCGAGTTATCTATTACCTACCTGCAGTGATTAGTGGAATTATTGTCATCTATCTTTGGAAATTACTTTATGACCCATCTGATGCCGGTGGCTTCAATCAAATATTGATGGCACTCGGTCTCGAAAAGAGTAGATGGATTCGTGATGAAAGTTTAGCAATGCTTTGTGTGATTTTGCCTGGAATTTGGGCAGGAGTTGGACCAGGTTGCCTTATCTACCTTGCTGCTCTCAAAAGTATCCCAAACGAAAATTATGAAGCAGCCGATATTGATGGAGCCAATTTTTTCCACAAGATATTTTACATCGTTTTACCAAGTTTAAAGGCATTAATCATCATCCAATTTATTGCAGCGTTCATCGCCTCGGCACAACAAAGTGGTTTTATTCTTGTGATGACTTTTGGCGGGCCAAATGAAGCAACGAAAGTAGCTGATTTGCTGATTTTCGAAAAAGCATATTTGTATTTAAAATTTGGAATTGCTACCACGATGGCGTGGATGCTCGGTATGATGTTAATGGGTTTTACAGTTATTCAACTTCGTCGGCTCTCCAAAATGGAGTTTAAAACGGTAGATACAAAATGATAATTAAAATGAGGATTTTGAATGTCAATAATTGGTAAAGTTGGTCGAAAATCATTTAAAGTAAAATCGTTGAGTACAACTATTCATGTTATCTTATTGCTTGGTGCAATTACGATGATTTATCCATTTATGATGATGATTTCATCGTCTTTCAAAAGTAGCGTTGATTCTAAAAAATTTAGTGTTTTTCCAAAATATTTTTACCGTGAAGAGATGCTTTTCAAAAAATATATAGAAGCACGCTACAATGAAAATTCAGTTCTAATGATCGAGCAATATAAAGATAAATTTATCTCTTTTGAATTCGTTGAAATTCCTCCTAAAATTAGCCCGAGAAAATATGCAGATTGGAGAGAATTTATCTCGGACAATATTGATAAACACACACTTTTCGATTATTTTATTGCAGAACAATCTGGGCGTGGGATTTATCCGCGAAATGAACGAAAATTCCGTAATTTGATGAAGCAAGAAAGTGGTAATAATCTGGACACTTTCAATAAAACTTACGGCACCGCAGTTTTATCTTGGGACGAAGTGCGGGTGGAAGAAAATAATTTTGCCAGTCGAAATTTTTCGGGAGATTATCAAGGATTTTTGAGTAGATACGAACAATTTCGCCAAAATGTTCCGCTTTGGCATCGCAATTATATTTCTCTCGATGGACACTTCATTAATAACGAACTTTTTCCTGCATATCGACGCAATTTACAAATACTCAACGATGCGTTAGATACAGATTACACTTTGTCAAAAAACATTATTTTATCAAGACGAATACCCCAAAACAATTTAAAAAAACATTGGGTGAATTACGTGAAAAATATTGTCAATATTCATCACGTCGGTGTGGATGCAAAAGCTATATCAAGTTATCACTCTTTTTTGAAGACAAAATATCGCGAGATTTCTCTTTTAAATGCCACCTATAAAACTGAATTTGCAAGTTTTAAAGCTATTGAAATTCCACAAAATTTACCTCGTTCTGGTGCAATCTTGGTTGACTGGATATTCTTTATTGAAAATGTTGTGGACGAAGAATATTTGTATCTCAAAAGCGTTGAATTTGATTATCGAGATTGGCTAGAGAAGAAGTATGTGACCGTTAAAAATTTGAATGAAGTGTATGCAAATGGTTTTGAAGATTTTTCTGAAATTAAGTTACCCTCACGCTATCCAACAGGAAATTTGAAATTTCAGAAAGATTGGAAAAATTTTGTTTTAAATAATGCTGCTGATAATTCGCTTCAACTTTTAATGAC
>CAYQOZ010000069.1:3929-9053 GCA_964419355.1 uncultured Candidatus Cloacimonadota bacterium
ATGATGGTGCATATCTATCAATTGATGCAAAGAAGCTGTGCTGGTGTTGGCTTTGCCGCCCTCGTTATTGCTGCAATTCCAACCTTTATCGTGTTCGTATTTTTCCAAAATATTATCATTCGTGGTATTGTGGTGCCAACAGAGAAATGATAAAAATAGATTATTAAGGATTGTAATATGCAAAGAGAAAAGATTTATTTAGAAAGGATAAAGAGATTTATCGAAGAAAATTATCACAAAAGATATAATAAAATTGGGACATTAGGTGCCACATTTATTTGTGATGACAAACCGATTTCTTACCAAAATGCTCTATCAAAAAAGTATCAACCGATAAAAATAAATGAGAAATGGGCGAAACCTTGGAATTGTGGGTGGTTCAAATTTAATGGAATAGTATCACTAGAATTTGCTGGAAAAGAGGTAGGTGTGCTCATTGATGTAGAGGGTGAAGCTTGCGTCTGGAAAGATGGCTCACCTTGGGTGGGACTTACCAATAAAATCCACTGGAATTTGTGGTCTGGAAAATATTTTGTACCATTATTTGATGTCGCCAAAGGGAACGATAAAATTGAACTTTTGATTGAAACAAGTGCGAATGAACTTTTTGGTGCTGGCACTCGTGATTATCATCTTAAACAGGCTGAAATTGTAATCGTAAATCGTGATTTACGTAGATTAATAATTGATTTTCGTACCCTTTTTTCACTTACAGAAGCATTGGACGAACGTTTACCGAGAAGGCGAAAAATTCTACGAGGACTCAACGATGCGATAAATTTATTTGATAATGAAAATGGAATTGAAGATAGTTTAACAATTACCAAAAAATTGTTTCAAAATCCCGCAACTGCGAGTGCAACAACTGCCTATTCAATTGGACATGCTCATTTAGATTTAGCGTGGCTTTGGCCTGTTCGTGAAACGCGCCGTAAAGGTGGCAGAACTTTTGCCACAGCTCTTAAGTATATGGAAGAATACCCAGAATATAAATTTGGAGCATCTCAACCACAATTGTATCAATGGATAAAAGAGGATTACCCAAATCTTTATAAACGCGTGAAACAGGCTGTAAAAGATGGTTGTTGGGAATGTCAGGGAGCTATGTGGGTTGAACCAGATATGAACCTTGCAGGTGGTGAAGCTTTGGTGCGTCAGTGTTTCTATGGCAAAAAGTTTTTTCGTGATGAATTTAATCAGGAGATAAATCATTTGTGGTTGCCAGATGTTTTTGGATACAGTGCTGCTTTACCGCAAATTCTCAAAAAATGCGGGGTAGATTATTTTATGACTCAAAAAATTAGCTGGAATGAGACGAATAAATTTCCGCATCACACCTTCATTTGGAAGGGGATAGATGGCACCGAAATTCTTACTCATTTTCTACCAACAAACGATTATAATCTTAGTAACTGGCCTACACAAATGGTGGAGTCTGAAAAGCGATTTGCTCAATCTGATGTGAGTGATGAGTTTTTAAATCTTTATGGTATCGGTGATGGTGGCGGTGGACCTTCTCGCTTTCAAATTGAGATGGGATTGCGTCAGCAGGATTTAGAAGGGACTCCAAAGTTTAAGTTTTCATTTGCCCAAAATTATTTTGAAAAAATAGCACAAATTCCAACCGCAAGACTTCCAAAATGGGATGGTGAATTGTATTTGGAATTGCACCGTGGAACATATACTACACAAAGTTTAATGAAGAAGAACAACCGTTTGTTGGAACTTCAATTACGTGATATTGAATTTTTAGGAACACTTGCAAAAAATTATCCCAAAACAGAAGTAGAACAAGTTTGGAAAGATACTCTTTTAAACCAATTTCATGATATTTTGCCTGGTTCTTCGATTAATTGGGTTTACAAAGATGCCAACGAATTGAGCCGAAAATCGTTAGCAACGCTCGCCAATTTAAAGACAAAAATATTTGAAACACTGCACGGAAAAGCAAAAAATACAAATAAATATATCATTTACAATTCGCTCAGCTGGGATCGTAAAGAGATTATTTCTCTTTCCAAAAATGGATATAAAGTGGAAGTTGAGGTAGAAGTTCCATCAATGGGATATACTACCATAGATTTTGACAAAATCGAACAACAAAAGGCAGTCAATACTTGCTCAACTTCATTATTACAGAATGATTTGGTTGCGGTAAAATTTGCTGATGATGGAACGATTACTTCAATATTTGATAAAGAAAACAAGCGTGAAGTTTTGACAGGATATGCCAATAAATTATTACTGTGGGAGGATAAACCAAACAATTGGGGAGCGTGGGATGTAAATCATTTCTACCGCGAAACTACCCCAAAACAAGCAAGACTCACTGCAAGGAAGTTAATTTCACAAACAGAATTGCAGACAATTTTAGTACAGAATTTTACCATTGGGAATTCTACTATCAAGCAGAAAATTACTTTGCAAAAAGATTCTAAATTCATTAAAATAGAGAACATTGTTGATTGGAAAGAAGAACACAAAATGCTTCGAGTTGAAGCAACTCCAGCTATCCACTCAAATGAAGCATCTTATGAAATTCAGTATGGAACTCTAAAAAGACCTACCCATGCAAACACGAGTTGGGATGCAGCAAAATTTGAAGTGGTGGCACATCGCTTTGCAGATTTATCTCAACCAGACTATGGTCTTGCAATGGTGAACGATTGTAAATACGGGCACTATATTCAAGGAAATGTGATGAGTTTAAATTTATTGCGTAGTCCAAAAGATACAGATAAAGAAGCAGATTTGCACGAACATAATTTCACTTTTGGCTATTATCCACACATTGGAAATTTAATAAATTCGGATACTCTCCAGATTTCCCACCAATTAAATTCACCACTTATCTGTACTAAAGTTGGCAACCTGCCAGAAGTACGGAGTAAAAGTTTTTACAACATCATTGGCGGAAGCGTAAAGATAGAAACTATCAAACCAGCCGAAGATAAAAACGGTATAATTTTGCGAATGTACGAAACAAATGGAGCAACATGTGATGTTACTTTGGTAGCAACCGATGGTTGGATTAAACTCATTGAGACGAATATGTTAGAAAATGATTTTGCTGAAATTACAACTAAAGCAACTGAAAAAACATTAAGTTTCAAACCGTTTGAAATTAGAACTTTTAGATTGATATAATTAAAAGATAAATTTGATGAAATGATGATAAAAAATAATCCAAATGGATATTAGAATGGAGGAGAGATGAATTTATTCAAGGTAACAATTTTAACCATTTTTATTGGGTTGGCAATTACTCTTACGGGAGTAGATTTAACAGAAAAAATTGAAAAATATGCAGGTGAAAACGCCACTGAATTTTTAGCATTATTGGATACACAAACAGGCGAAACATTGTACTATTTAAACTTTCTTTTGGAAAATTGTAGTATAAACGATTTAGCAGTTTTGAAAGCAGACTATCTTCTCCAAAATGTAGAATTAGCAATGCAGACTTCCCAATTTTCCTACACAGAAGATTATGATGATGACATTTTCAAGCATTTCGTTTTACCGCACCGTGTTTCACAAGAACCACTGGAAGATTGGCGCGCACAATTTCTGGAAGAATTAAAACCACTTGTGGAAAATGAAATGGATATTGAGGCTGCCGCTATTCTCGTCAATTTATGGGCGAATGAACAAATGACTTTCAAACAAACTCACGGTCGCGACCAAGCTCCCATCACGACTATAAAACGCGGTTACGGGCGTTGTGAAGAGATGATGATAATTTATATTGCGGCGGCAAGGGCTGTTGGAATTCCAGCACGTCCAGCCAGTGCACCCTATTGGAATTTTACCAATAATAATCACGCTTGGGTAGAAATTTGGACGCCTGCTGGTTGGCAATATTTGGGTGAACCAAGCAATAGATTGAATGATGTCTGGTTTACAAATACTACTAAACGCTCTACTTTGATAATTGCAGAAGCAATGGGAGATTACAAAAGTAGAAACACAATAAAACAAGCAGACAATGTTACTTACATTAGCTCAATTGAATATTATACTGATTATGAAGATTGCCAGATAACAGTTTTTGATGAAGATGGAAACCGATTAGAAGGAGCAAAAGTTACGCTATACGCAACTTCGTGGGGTGGACTTTTCCCACTCTTCAAATTGACAACTGATGTTGATGGAAATGCAAAAATTCAGCTGGGGAAGGGTAGTGTCTATGTTACTGCTTTCAAAGATGGAAAGTTTGCCTATTCGCTTTTCAATATGATGGAAACATCGAATGTAAGTTTGACTTTGCAAGATGATAAAACCATTGATGAACAGTTTGATTTTGTCTTTCCAATTCCGCAAAGTAACCCTAATAAAGAAGATAAAAAAGAAGTTTTGGGTGAAAAATTTTACCTAATGCGAGAAAATGCAAATTTAAAGCTAAAAAATAGATTAAGTGAGCAAAAGATAGGTTATAAATTTGCTAAATACTACGATGAAGTATTTTCGCAAAAAGATGATGATTTTTTTGAAAACCGCGAAAAATTCATTGAGAAGTGTGACGAAGTTGCAGAGAATGCATCTCAGTTTTTAACTGTTTTAGAGAGTGGAGAAAATACGGATATAATTATAAAAATGATGGATAATTGGGATATTAAAGAGTTGTGTGAAATCCCAGATTCAAATGCTATCTTCGAAGTTGCCAAGATTTATACATCAGCACAAAATCGTTTTGATATTCCAGATTCTATCTTTACTGAAAATGTGATTGGCTTCACTTGGCGTTCTGGTACGCCACCGCAAAACGGTTGGCAACCAACATTTTACCAAAAAATTGAAAAATTGGCTGGGAAAACTACTCAGAAAACAGTGGAAAATGTCTTAAAATGGGTAGATAAACAAATTGAGATTGATGACGATTTCGTTTGGACATATTTTTCTGGTTCAGTTAATCCCGATGAGATTTTAAATATGAAATACATTCCCGAATTTTATCGCACCAAGGTTGTGAACTGTGCTTTGAAATTACTCGGAGTGCCGATTCGCTGGAAAGGACGCTTGGAATATTTCGATGGTGCAGAGTTTGTTGCAGTAGAAAATTCTGCTGAAAAGGAAGAAATTGCGGAAGAAACAGAATTAAAAATTTCTATTTTTGTAGATGGG
>CAYQOZ010000070.1:0-9040 GCA_964419355.1 uncultured Candidatus Cloacimonadota bacterium
GTACGACATTTTGCCGAAAATAAAGTAAAAGAGGTGTTTTTTTGGTTTACGCCAGAAGGTGAATTTTACGGTTTCCAAGAGAAACTTTCAGAAACTGAAGAAAGGAACAATATTAGCACAGAAGATGCATTAATAATAGCTGAGAATTTTGCGGTAAGTAATTTTAAAACTGACTTTACGGAGTACGATTTAATCGAAACCAAAAAATCTGAAGAAAAAAGTGGAAGGGTTGACCATACTTTTGTTTATCAACAAAATAATCGTCAAATCAAGGAAGCATTTTATCGTTTGCAAATTACGGTAAGTGGCAATAAAATTTCAGAATTCAGACACTTCATAAAAATTCCAGAAGCGTTCATCAGACGCTATCAAGAGATGCGTTCTGCCAACAACACAATCGCGTCGGTTGGCTCCATTGCGATGGCTATTTTTTATGGATTTGGTGGCATTTTAATTGGTATTTTTATTTTATTGAGAAAAAAATGGTTGATTTGGAAAAAGCCATTAATTTGGGGATTTGTTGTTGCTTTTTTGGGTTTTATTGCAAAATTTAACAGCTTGCCACTTAACTGGCTTTGGTATGACACTGCAGTTTCCAAAAGTTCATTTATTTTTCAGATAATTACCCAAAATCTAATTATGTTTTTGCAGGATTTTTTATTGCTCGCACTGTCGTTTATGGCAGCGGAGAGTTTGACGAGAAAAGCATTTCCGCAACATCTACAATTTTGGAAAATTTGGGATAAGGGAGTAGCAAATTCCAAGCAGGTATTAGGAAACACATTAGCTGGATATTTTGTCGCAATTTTATCTCTCGTTTTCATAACGACCTTTTATTATTTTACTACTAATTATTTTGGCTGGTGGAACCCAGCATCACTTTCGACCAACCCCAATAGTTTAGCAACTTATTTTCCATGGTTTTCTGCGATTGCAAATTCGCTTCACGCTGGTTTTTGGGAAGAGTGTCTTTTTAGGGCAGTGCCACTTGCTGGTGCGGTTCTCATCGGCAGAAAAATTGGCAAAGAAAAATTGTTTTTGGGAATTGGGCTCGTTTTGCAAGCCGTTATTTTTGGAATGGGGCATGCAAATTATGCGGCTCAACCAGCGTATGCAAGAGTAGTTGAACTTTTGATTCCATCGTTATATTTTGCGTTTTTATATCTTCGTTTTGGGCTTCTTACCGCGATATTAATGCACTTTGTGTTTGATGCAATTTTAATGTCGTTACCAATTTGGATTACTTCTGCACGCGGTATTTGGATTGAAAGAGTTTTATTTTTAGGATTATTTTTCATTCCATTATTTATTGTGATATTTCGTAGAATTCAAACGAAAAAATGGATTGAAATATCACCGCAAAAATTTAATTTTAGTTGGCAACCTAAAGCTGAAAAAAAAATAAAAAAGATTGAAGAAAATACTTACCAGATGTCACATTTTAACCAAAATAGTGTTCGTCCAATGTTGTTGTTGGGTATTATCGGTATTGCGATTTGGATTGGTACTACAGAATTTTCAAACCATTATTTGCCGCTAAAAATTAGCAGAAAAAAGGCGATTGCAACAGCAAAGGCGGAGTTGGAAAAACAGAATATTCATCTTTCGGAAGATTGGCAAGTTTTAACGAAAGTTTGGGAGCACACCACCTTCGAACATCGTTTTATTTGGCAAGAAGGTAATGAAAATCTATTCAAACAATTTATCGGAAAATTTATTGATGGTGCAAGCTGGCGTGTTCGATTTGTACGATTTAAAGGCGAGGTTGCTGAAAAAGCAGAAGAATACAATGTTTTTGTTCGAGAAGAAGGGAAAATTGTTAGATTTTGGCATCGGCTTCCAGAAAACAGGGAGGGTGCTTTTTTAGAAAAAGAAGATGCATTAAAATTATGCAAAAAATCACTTCAAAATGTTTATGAAATTAATGTAGACGTGCTTTCAGAAAAATTAGCATCACCAACTGAATTACCAAATCGTCGCGATTGGAAATTCACATTTATCGATTCGGTAAATTATAAATTTCCCCAAAGTGAACTGCGTTATGATGTTGTGATTTCTGGTGATTTACCAACAAATGTTGTGCGCAATATTCATCCGTCGGAAGGATGGTTACGTCGTGAACGAAATGAGCAAAAAGTAGCAGGTACACTGCGAACTTTTCTGCACATACTTGTGTTATTGTTCTACTTTACCGCAGTCGTAATTGGCATTGTCAAATGGACTAAAAAAGAATTTTCGTTGCGTAAATTTTTCTTGTTTTTTGGAGTTTTGTTTATTTCCAAGTTTTTTGCATTTTGGAATAATTGGCCATCAATAATGGCTGGTTTTTCAACATCCGCGCCACTAAATAATCAAATTTTTACCACTATTTTATCAGCATTAATAGGAATGCTTTTTGTTAGCTTTGCATTAGCCGTGATAGCGGGATTTATTAAAAAATGGATAAATGGTTATGATGAAAAATTAACATTACCAGCATTTTCTTGGGGCGGTATTACCATTGCTATCATTGCTGTTGCTACAGTTTATTTACCATTGTATCAGCCAATTAAACCGTCACTTTCGGAATTTGGCACACTGCTTTCGATTTTTCAACCAACATTACTACAACTTCCAAAATTTATTGCTGACGCCTTGCTTTTGATGTTTGCTTTTGCAACACTTCATAGAATTACTAAAAACTGGCAACATAACAAAAAAACAGCAATTTTAATTTCGCTTTTTTACGGATTAATTTTCGTGGGAACTGTTAGTCTGAAAACATTGAGTATTGAAAATTTGGTTTATTGGATATTTTTCGGCTTAATTGTAGGTTGTTTGATGATTTTTGTATATAAAGAATTTGTTCGATTTTCTTTTTCGACATTGCCTATTTTTATGTTAGTGATATTTTCCGTAACTTCGATAAAAACAATTCTTTATGATGCGTATCCGATGGTAGCTTTTGGTAGTTTTTTAAGCGTGGCAGTTATGTTGTTGTTTGGTTTTTTATGGGCGAAAAAATTTGAAAAATAAAAAGGAAGGTTTAAAATGAAAAAGGTATTATTTGCAGTTTTATTGGTGGTTTTAGTGCAACTTTGGGCAGACCCACCAGCGACTTTTGATTTGCGTGATTTTGACGGAGTAAATTATGTAACTTCGGTGAAAAGTCAGCAGGGTGGAACTTGTTGGACGCACGGTGTGATGGCAGCAATTGAGGGTAATCTTTTAATGACTGGTGTTTGGGCGGAAGCAGGTGAAGTGGGAGAACCAAATTTAGCAGAATACCATCTTGATTGGTGGAATGGGTTTAATCAACATTATAATAGCGATTTAGAGCCACCAACTGGAAATGGTTTAGAGGTGCATTATGGTGGAGATTATCGTGTTACATCTGCATATCTGTCGCGTGGAGATGGTGCGGTGCGAGATGTTGATGGGCAATCTTATACATCGCCACCAGAATTTCAAATGGCAAGTTATCATTACTATTATCCGCGCACAATAGAATGGTATACCCTCGGAGAAAATTTAGAAAATCTCAATTTTATCAAAGAGCAAATTATGGAATTTGGCGTTTTGGGAACCTGTATGTGCTACGATGGTTCCTTCATCAATTATGAATATGAACACTATCAACCACCTTCAAACGAATTGGAACCAAACCACGCAGTTTCGATAATTGGTTGGGATGATTTCCGTGAAACGCAAGCACCACAAGTAGGAGCATGGCTGGTAAAAAATAGCTGGGGTTCCGGTTGGGGATATGGTGGTTATTTTTGGATTTCGTACTATGATAAGCATGCTTGCCAAAATCTTGAAATGGGTGCAATTTCATTCCAAGAAGTGGAGCCGATGAGATACGACAATGTTTATCACCACGATTATCATGGTTGGCGCGATGTGAAAGAAAATTGCACCGAAGCCTTTAATGCGTTTGAAGCGAGTGGAATTCAAACGATTAAAGCAGTTAGCTTTTTCACGGCAGAACATAATGTGGATTATTCCATCAAAATTTATGACGATTTTAACGGAGCAGAGTTACAAAACGAACTCTCTTCTAAAAATGGAACAATAAATTACAGTGGCTTACACACCATCGATCTCGATAATTTCATTACTGTAGAAGAGGGCGAAGATTTTTATGTTTATCTGAATCTTGCAAGTGGCGGACATCCGTACGATCGAACCTCCGAAGTGCCCGTTTTGTTGGGTGCAAGCTATCGCACGATTGTGGAATCATCTGCACAGCCCGGAGAAAGCTACTACTTTGAAAATGGGACTTGGCACGATTTTTACGATTATGACGATCCTTCCGAATTTCAAAATACGGGGAATTTCTGTATGAAGGCACTTTCAATTAATGGTGCGAGTGGCACAAATCCACCCCAAAATTTCGATGCTGAAATTATCAATTACAACGATATTTTACTATCGTGGGAAGCCGGAAGTGTGGGCGTCATTAGCTATTTGATGACTATACTCAGAGATGATATAATTTTAGATGAGCTTATATTGGAAAATGAGCCTTACCCTGTTAATTCCTATTTGTGTGAGGGTTTAGGCGAAGGCGAATACGCGTTTTATTTAGTTGCGGTTTACGATGAAGTAACATCTGACCCGACAGAAACGATTACTTTAAATTTGACTTTACCGATTCCGCAAAATCTAACAGCCCAAAATAATGGCGGAAATATTTTGCTACTTTGGGATGAGCCGGCACGAAATTTAATCGAATTTAATCTCTACCAAAATGGTGAGTTTTTATTTGCAACGACGCAAACTTTTGCGGTAGTTCCAAATTTACCAGATGGCAATTATGAATTTTTTATAACCGCACTTTACGATGGAAATCACGAATCAGAAGCGTCAAATGTGGCGACAGTTGAAATAGTTGATGTTGATAATAACGAATTGCAAATTACAAATTATGAATTGCAAAACTATCCAAATCCATTTAGTAAAGAAACGACTCTTTCGTTCACATTAAATGATGAAATTGTTGAAAATACTGAAATTGAAATTTACAACATCAAAGGGCAACTTGTGGAAATTTTTTCAAATCAGCAAATTATTAATTTATCAAATCACAAAATAATTTGGAATGCGAACAACTTTCCAAACGGAATTTATTTCGCAAAACTTATGGTAAATGGAAAAATTGTTAGAACGAACAAAATGATTTTGCTAAAATAATTTGGAGGTAAAATGCGATTGATAATGATTTTATTTTTTAGTTTCACCGTTCTTTTTGCGGTGGTGGAAGAGACCGAATCGTTATCGGCATTTTTATACGGCGATGCACCCAACTGCGAATATGGTAATTGGATAAGCCATGTTGTGGAAGGCATTGCGTCTGCTGGTTACAATCAATATGCACCGTGGGATGTGCAAAATAATGGCTTTGGCAACTTTGTGATTCCATCTGAAAATGAGTTAGATATTTGGAATGATGTTGTCGAGCATTTCGTGGCAGGAAATTTATCAATTGCGGAAAGTATTTTGAGCCTTGCTCAGCTTCCGTACCAAGTTGTGATATTTCACGATACAGATAGCGACCGCACCTTTAATATGTTGCGTGAAATTCCCAATTTAGATTATTATGATGGCAATAGTACCTTTGATACCGCTGATGATGAAGTCGGTGCTTTCGATTATGGCTGGGGATTGTATATCCTTTATCCAGAAGGAGAAAATCCGCACATTACGACAGCGCCCCACCCAAATGATGATTATATTTCTATTCCGCTTGCCCACAAAGCATTTATCGAACACGAATCAAAATTTTTGTTGATTTCAGGAGTTGGAAGGGAAGTCGTTTGGACGGAAGTTGGAAATTATACAAACAGCAAATCACTTTGCGATCCATCAAGAGTGGAAGAGCATCCGTTCAATATTTGCTATCAACAATTTTGCGAATCGATTCGAACAGAATTTGGTCAGCACGAATTTAGTTTGCAAATTCATAGTTACGATTGGGGGGCGAGTCACGCAGGTTTTCCGAATGTGCAAATCTCGGCTGGTTATTATGCAGGCTCACCTGACTTACCAATTCGCGACCACTCTTCATTAAAATTAGATATTCCTAATGCGAGTGGTGAAATTGTTGTTTCTGCAAATTCGGTTGGTTTACACCCAGATGTTCCACTAAACGAATATTACAGTTTTCACTGCAACGAATATGAATTTTGTTTTGCGAATGAGGATACCACTTTTGCCGTAAACACAGGAATTGATTTATGTGGATACAGCCAAAATCGTCAAATTTTGTTTACTCAAAACGGAATGTCGCATCACGATAATTTTGAACGATTTTTACATCTCGAAATGGATGAGTTGCCCAATGTTTACGCTCAAACTGAACAGAATTATCACTGGTTTCATGGTTGGAATGCGATCGAAAATAGGTGGGATATTCAACATCGATTTGACCGCCCAATCGCCTATTATTCAGTGTGGATTGAAGCTTCAAAAAATGTATTAATGTCGCTTTACGAAATGGATGATAATTTAATTCCGACGCCGCCATCTAATTTGGAAATCATCTCTGCACATTCAAATGAGATAGCTGTAAGGTGGGATAAAGGTGACAGTTACGATGTTGAAACCTACCAAATTCTTTATGCGAATGAGCCATTTTACGATTTGCAAAACTGTTCAATAATTGATAAAAATGACTTTTCAAAACTTGCTTGTTTGGCACAAGAAACATTTACATTGGAGGATGTTGAGGCAGATTTGCCATATTATTTTGCGGTTCGCATCAAAGATAAAAATGGGAATTTTTCAGAAATTTCAAATATCGTAATCGGAATGGTAGGCAATGTTTCGGTGAATTATTTCAATTGTGTAAACCGCGATAGCAGCGTGGAATTGAATTGGCGTGCAACGAGTGATAGTGATTTTCAGGGTTTTAATGTTTTGAGAAAAAGCGAAAATTCCGATTTTGAATTGATAGATTCGTGGCTATCAAATCCAGATTTAGCAGGTCAAAATGGATATAATGTGCTTTATGAGTTTATTGATTCCGATTTGCAAAATGGAATGGAATATGTTTACAAACTCAGTTTTCATAAGAATAATACAGAATTTACAGTTGATGATTTGGAATATGGTAATCCCGAGAAAATTTACCAAATTGTAGCGTTTCAGCAAAACGGAATTTTTGCAGATACTTGCTATTTTGGCTACAATAAAGATGCCACCGATGGCTATAATTCAAACTACGATTTTGACGCAGATGACTCCACTTCTGGGGACTATTTTTTCGCTCAATTTTATGAAGAAGATTGGACCACACATCAAGAATTATATCAAAATATTGTTAAAAATTATAATCCATCAACAGATGTTAAAAGTTGGGCTTTTCGTGTTCGTACAAACCAATTGTCAGAACCAGTTGAAATTGGAATTAGCAATTTTGATCGCGATTTGGGAAGCTTTTATCTTTTAGAAAATGATGAAATTTATACAAATCTTGTTTCTGAAAATTATATTTTTACACCAAATTCAACTGGTTTTTATGAGTTTACCTTGCTTTACGGAAATGTGAATCCGAGTGTGAATTTTACAACAATTCCAAATCAAATTTTACGTGCTGGTGCTGTTGCCTATTTTACTTGGCAAATTGAGCAAATAATGGATATTGATAATATCAATGTTTACATAGAAAATGACAATGAAAGCATAGTTATTGGAGAAGAATTACCCGCCACGACCACCGAAATAATTTGGGATATTCCCGAAATTAATGCACCAAATTTGCGTCTAAAATTGGAATTAATTATGAGCGATGGCTCTATCTTGAATCATTTTTCCGAATATCGAATTGGCGTAATTCCATCGACATATTCCATCCAAACTGAAGTTGGCTGGAGCTTGATGGCAAAATCTTTTGAAACTGACGAATTTTCTGCTGCCGAAATTTTTGGAAGTGAATCCATTTTTTATGAATTTTATTTGGAAGAATTTTCCGAAACGAACGAGTTAGATTTTCTGAAATCATATTGGATGCACGCTTTTGCTGAAAATGAAGTTGTGCTGAATGATTTTGAAATGGTATCGAACGAATATTATATTGATTTAACGGAAGGTTGGAATTTGATTCCAAATCCGCATTTGGCAATTTATAATGCTGAACAGCTTATTTTTTCAGTTAATAATGGAGAATACGAATTCTACGACGCAGTCCAAAATGGTTTGATTGAACCTGCGATTTACGAATTTGATAATTATTTCAATTCTGTTGAACAAATGATACCATCAACAGCTTATTACTTATATAGTTACGATGATGACATTTCATTAAGATTTATTCCATTTTATGAAAACTTATCTTCACCAGAATTTCCACTCGACTGGAAGTTGAAAATAGTTGCGGAGCAGTCAGATTTTTCGGCTGTAACTGTAGGAACATCTCCACAAGCCGATTCACTGTATAACCCATATTATGACTATTTGAAGCCCACTCACAAACCATTTGAAGATGATATTTCTTTTTATGTTGTGGATAATTCTGATGAATCACGAAAATTGCATCAATCGATAACAGCACCGCAAAATCCAAATGCAGACTTTTCATATTTATGGAATGCACGATTAGAATTGAATAGTTTGGAACCGATATTATTCGAGAAAAAAGAAGATGATATTCCCGAAAACCACAATATTTATTTGCAAATTGATGGTGAAACTTTGGATTTAAGCGAGGTTAATTTTGCGGAATTTACGCCATCTGACACACTTTTGCAAATCACAATTTTGGTAACAGATGCAGAAGTTAGCGATGCGGAAGATGATTGTGAACTCGAAATTACGAAGCAAAAATTAAGGAACTATCCAAATCCATTTAATGGTAGAACGACGATTTCATTTGCATTAAATAGTGGCATTACCGAAAATATTGAAATTGTAATTTATAACATTAAGGGGCAAAAAGTAGAAACTCTTTCAAATATTAAAATTGATAAATCTGGAAATCACCAAATAGTCTGGGATGCGAGCAAATTTGCGAGCGGGATTTATTTTTATAAATTATCCGGAAATGGAAAGACAATTGCGA
>CAYQOZ010000071.1:0-8864 GCA_964419355.1 uncultured Candidatus Cloacimonadota bacterium
CGGTATATTCAGAATATTTATTAGCAAAATATCCTCGTAATTTTGGTAAATCAGAAGATTTGAATTTCATTTCTGTGAATAATATTCGTATTATTTTTATTTGCATTTTAACTTAGATCAACGGTACTTAAAATATTTAAAAAAACGGATATTAAACACATAGAACCTCTCAATGAAACTGTTTATCAAGATTAATACTTTATTTTTAAGCATAAAAAATCTTTTATGAACTGACCAACTTCAATCTTTATTTATTAAGAATTATTGTCAATGTAAAAATTGACATAAAATAAGAACATAAATAGCTTAATTATTAATTTGATTATTCATATATATTTCTAATCCCTTTCGGAATATTAGCATCGCTTTTTTCAAATCATTTTCATTCAAAACATAAGCAAGCCTGATTTCATTTTTACCAAGATTTGGTGTAGCATAAAATCCCTGAGCTGGAGCAAACATTACAGTTTCATTATCAAAAGTAAATTCTTCCAACATCCATCTGGCAAAATTTTCCGCTTCTGCAATTGGCAATTTGGCAATAATGTAGAAAGCACCTTTTGGCTTTATGCAGATAATATCCTCAATTTTTTGGAGCTCTTCAAAGACGATATTTCTCCTTTTATCATATTCGGAAATAATGTTTTTAAAATATTCTTCTTCAATATCAATGCAAGCATTAGCCGCGAGTTGATCGATTGTGGGCGGACAAAGACGAGCTTGTGCAAATTTCATGGCGGAAGTAATAAAATTTCTGTTTTTTGAGATGAGACAACCAATTCTGGCTCCGCAAGTACTGTAACGTTTGGAAATGCTATCTACCATAATAGCATGTTCTTCCAATTCTTTTATGTCCAGAATGCTTGTGTGTGAAAGACCATCATAAACAAATTCTCGGTAAACTTCATCGGAGATTACGAAGAGATTATTTTCAATTGCTATTTTGGCAATTCTTTCCATTTCTGAACGCGGGTAAACTGCACCAGTCGGATTTCCAGGATTGCACAACATAATTGCTTTGGTTTTTTCATTAATCAGGCTATTTATTCTGTCATTATCTGGTAATTTAAAACTTTTTTCAGCATAAGTTGTAAGCGGAACAATTTTAATTCCGGTCATCGTTGCAAAACCATTATAATTTGTGTAAAATGGTTCTGGAACAATCACCTCATCACCCGGATTGCAAGCAGTAAACAGTGCAAAAACGATAGCCTCCGAGCCGGCAGTTGTTACGATTATATCGTCAATACTAAGTTTGATATCGCGATTTCTATAATAATTAACAAGGTTATTTCGATAGATTTCCAAACCTTGAGATGGACCGTAAGCAAGAATTTTGGAATCGTAATTTTTGTAAACATCCAACATCTCTTTTGGCGTTTCGATATCTGGTTGTCCGATATTCAAATGATAAATATGAATCCCTTTTTTCTTTGTTTCGTTGGCAAACGGCATCAATTTTCTGATGGGCGATGCTTGAATGTTAATTGCTCGATTTGATAATTTCATAGCTACCTCAATTTATTTTTTATTGTTAATTCATTTAACTCATTTTGAAGATTTTTTTTCTTTTCTTTTATCTCTTCTTTGGAATTTATGTAAATTGGTTTTCCATAACTAATACTAATTTTGCTGAAAAATTTTGGTAATCTAAATTTATCCCAAGAATTAAAAACAACCTCTTTAGATGCATCTACAGCGGTTGGCAAAATTGGCAATTTGGTAAGATAAGAGAGAAATAATACACCATCCTTTAATTTTTCCGAAGGCCCTTTTGGACCGTCTGGTGTGATTGCCAAAGAGTTATTTTTAGCAAATTTTATCATCTTTTTTGTTCCAGAAATTCCTTTTTTCCCCGAAGAACCTCGTGCAAATTTATAGCCAAAAAGTTTTGCAGGACCAGCAATTAGTTCGCCATCTTTGGAGGGAGAGACCAAAATCACAATGTTTTCTCCACGATGAAAATACATCAGTGGCACCATATTTCGATGCCAAAAAGTATAAATTACTTCTCCTTTTGGTTTTTCATTCTGCACTTTAAATTTCCAAGTTATTCCCAAAATTTTGATCAAAAATGCCGCAAAATATTTTTCTAAAAATAGGAGATATTTATTCATAAAGCATCTTCTCAATTATCAATGTTACCTCTTTTGAAGTGGATTTGTCCCCCAAAATTTTGTGCAAAATTTTTAGTTCGGTTTTAATAAAATTATATTTTTTTTTATCATTCAAAATTTCATTGATTTTACCAAAAATATTTTTTCCAATTACTTCGTTTTGAATTAATTCTGGCAATATAATTTTGTTCAAGATTATGTTTGGAAGTCCGATTTTATCAATCTTTATAAATTGTTTTCCAATTTTATAGGAAATTTTGCTTGTTTTGTAAACGATGATAAAAGGTGTTCCCAAAAATGCAGTTTCGAGAGTTGCAGTTCCGGATGTGATTGTGAGAAAATTGCAGTATTTCATCATTTCATAATTATCGTTTTCAATAATTTTCACATTTTTATTTGTCGAAAATTTACTTAAAGAAATTGATGAGGTTTTGGAAATGAGAAATTCAAATTTTTCTGAATCAAAAAGCTTTATCGAATCATAAAAAATGGGCAGTAATTTTTCTATCTCATTCACTCTACTTCCTGGAAAAAATCCAAGCCATTTTTTATCCAAATTCAGATTATGTTTTTCCGCAAAATCTTTTTTAGAAAGTTTTATCTCAATTTCTTCCGCGATGGGATGCCCCACATAAGTTGCTTTTATATTTTCTTTTTGGAAAAATTCGCCTTCAAATGGCAAAATGTAAGCAATCTCATCGGTGAATTTTTTTAATTGGAAAATTCGTTTTTGTTTCCACGCCCAAAATTGTGGACTGATGAAATACAAAACTGGAATTTTGAAACTGTTTGCCAATTTTGCAATTTTCATATTAAAGCCGGGATAATCGACAAGAATCACTAAATCTGGTTTGTTATTTTTGAAAATTGATTTTATTTTTCGATATACTTTGGCAAAGAAAAAAATGTGTTTTAATACCTCAACGAAGCCCATTACAGCAAATTTATCAAATGGAAAAATGGGGTGGAAATTTTGTTTTTTCATATTATTTCCACCAATTCCAAAATTGTAGATGTCGTTGTGGCATGAATTCAATTTTTGCAAAATTTTAGCAGAATGAATATCTCCCGAATTTTCGCCAGCTAACCAGAATATTTTTTTACTCATATTTTTCAATTCTCAAGATTATTTTTCTTTGGCGAGGTCCATCAAATTCACAAAAATAAATTCCCTGCCAAATTCCCAAAACGAGTTTATTGTTTTCGATTAAAATATCCTGCGAACAGCCGATAATTGAACTTTTTATATGAGCATCGGAATTTCCTTCCAAGTGCTGAAATTGACTATAAATTGGAGAAATTTTGGAAAGCGAAAAAAGCATATCTTTTTGAACAGTTGAATCGGCATTTTCATTGATGGTAACGGCAGCAGTTGTGTGTGGCACAAAAACAGTAATGCGTCCGTTTTGCACATTAGTTTCAAACACAAATTCTTTAATATTTTGTGTGATATTCACCATTTGCTCGCGAGAAGAAGTAGATATTAATATCAATTTTTGACGCATATTACCTCCAATTTTTATGAAGCTAATTTCATTTCATTATGTTTTGTGTCAATTTTTATCAGCACATTTTTCCTTGACGAATTAAGATGATATTTGATTTTCTTAAAGTGGAATTGAAATAATCAAAATAGTTAATCGGAGGAAAAATGAAAAAATTGCACATTTCAAATGCAGATAAAGTGTTTGCAGGAGTGTGTGGCGGGCTTTCCGAATCAATTGGTATCAATGCAAATATAATTCGAGGAATTTTTCTGATTTCAATATTTTTAGGCTTTTCTGGTTTGTGGATTTATTTGATTCTGATGGTAATTATGCCAAAACAAATAGTTTTACCAACAATTATTGAAGTTGAAATCAAAGATGAAGAGGAAGAAGAAAATAAGATTATACGACCGTGGAATGGCAGAATCATAGCCGGAGTTTGCAAAGGATTTGAAAATTATCTTCAAATTGATGTTACCATTATCAGGTTGGTATTTATTTTTGCAGGATTGGTAAGTGGAGTTGGGATAGTGCTTTATATTCTTTTTTGGTTTATATTTCCTAACGAAAAATAATGAAAATAAAATTTATTGTTGGAATCATATTTCTGCAGGTAATTCTCTTTGCCTACAATTTTTTCTCTCCGTTGATTAAGTTTGAGAGAATTAATGTAAGAGACTCTGCTAGCATTCAGTTAGCTCATCAAAATATTATCATAAATTCGGAAAAAATTTCAAAAGATAGTTTGCTATTTTTCAAAAATAGTGATTACAAAATAGATTATCAAAATGGGTTAATTAATTTTAATAAAAAATTGGGTAATATTCAAATTGAATATATGATTTATCCTGCTAATCTAATCAATAAATTCTGCTATTATCAGGTTCAAGAGTTTTCTGATTCCACCAAAATTGAAATTCCTCAAACAAAAAAAAGACTATTTTATCATGATTCCAAACTGAATATTAGCGGAAATAAAACGATTTCAATTTCGGTTTCCAACGACAATGATTTTGATTTGGATCAGTCGCTTTTTCTGAAAATAGATGGTGAATTAAGTAAAGATGTTCACATAGAAGCACAGCTAAATGATAGCCAATCACCAATTACGCCAGAGGGGAATTCGCGACAACTTAGCAGTCTGGATCAAGTATTTTTACGCGTATTTGGCAAGCATTACGAAATTGCGTTTGGTGATCTGGAAATGGAATTTTCAAATACAAAATTTATGAATTATTCTCCCAAATTTGAAGGTTTGAAAATTGGGTGGCAACGAGAAAATTTTTACGCGGGAGCAATGGCAATTTCCAAAGGCAAAAAAACGACCATAAATTTTAATGGTTTGGAAGCAAAACAAGGACCGTATTATTTGAATACGGAGGAACTTTATAGCATTCAAGTTGTGCCGGGTTCGGAAAATGTTCATTTGAACGGCGTCAAAATGCAACGGGGTTCAGATTATACGATTGATTATTCGGAGGGTAGCATCACTTTTACGAATGAACATTTCATCTCTGCCAGCTCATATATTCAAGTTTCGTTCCAATTTTCCGATCAAAATTTTAAGCAAAATTTATACATCGCTTCCACCGAAATTAATATTTTTGAAAACCTAAAATTCAGAAGTTATTTGATGACGCAAAATGATGATAAGGAAAATCCACTTTCGGAAGTTTATAGTGAAGATGAGATTGCAATTTTGAAAAACTCGGGAGATGAAGAAGCTTGGATTGGTGCAATTTATGAAGTGATAGGTGGAGATTATAAATTATCAGAAAACAGTGAGTATTACATCTTTGTAGGAAATGATTCCACGCAAATTGGAGAATATAATTTACACTTTACCGAAGTAGAAAATGGAGATTACAATTACAATTCTGAAGGAGATTATTACGAATATGTTGGAGAAAATGAGGGAAATTATTTGCCCATCAAAGAACTGATAAAGCCAATTAATCAAACAAATTTTGATACCAGCTTAAATTTTGATATTGGATTTTTGAAATTGAATTCGGAAGCTTTAATTACCTACAACGACGAAAATAGTTTTTCCAAAAAAGATAGCGATGATGATATTGATTTTGCAACCAATATTTCTGTAGAGGTAGGCGTAGAATACGATTTACTAAAACCACAACTTAAATTAAGTTATGAAAAATTAGGAAAATATTTACAACCATTTGCCGATATTCAAGACCCTATTTACAATTATGAGGTTATTCAGATTCCAGATTCGTTGGAAAGTTACGAATATTCTTTAGATTTTTCGTTGGATGTTTTTGATTTTTACAAACCACAACTTTTGATAAAAAACAAGAATATTTCCGATTTTTCAGAATTAAATTATTTTATATTTTCAAATCAATTTTGGCAAAGAAAATATCTTCCACAAATTTACCAAAAATATCTTTTTTGGAAAAATAATTATCAAAATGGTTTAGAAAATTCTGAATTTTTCCAACACAATTTGCAACTCTATTACAAACTTTTTCCGCTTGAATTTAATTTTGATTTCTTCCAAAAAGAGAAAACTATAAAAAATGAAAATATAACTTCTCAACAGGAAAGTTTTTCGCACTACATTTACAAAATTGGGTATTCCCAAAAAGCAAAATATTCTACACAAATATTCTTTAAGGATGAATATCAAAATTTAGAATTTGATTTAGAAAATATTCAAAAAAAGACCAAAACGATTGGAGTAAAATCGATTTATTCATCTTCTAAGCATCGAATTAATGCCCAGCTTTCTCATCGTGAAGTTGTTGATAGTGTTGAACATAAATACGATATGGCAGATATTACCATTCATAATTCATGGCTTAAAAATGCAATTAATTTGAACTCTTATTACTCTTTGAAAAATTTGGAATTTTATCCCAAAATTAAGGAGTTTCAGGAGGTCGGAGATAATTTGGGAAGTTATGATGAGGATTCACTTTTTGTTGGTTTTGGCGAAGGTGATTATGACTGGATAATTATCGAAATTGATTATGATAACCCGCAAATGTCGGTGCAGGTCAATTCAAATTTTAATTTTGTTCTAAATCCCGGTAATATTGTTTCGGGGTTTTGGAAGAGATTTCAAATGGAGACACATCTGCAGATTTCAGAAAATTCTAATAGTGAAAATAAGGCAAAAATTTATCTGTTGAATCCTGAATTTTTGATGAATGAAAATAGCACAATTTACGGGAAAAATTTGTTTCAACAAACTCTTTGGCTCGATATTTTTAAAAACAAATTAACCTCTAAAATGAGTTACAAAGATGAAGAAATTCTTGATAATCGTTACAACGAAATTAGTGAAAAAAGATTAACCAGAATTTGGCAAGCTCGTTTTACTTTTAGCTCGCTACACGCAACTAATTTGGAGCTACTTTATGAGAATAGATTTGAGCAAAATTCAAGATACGATTCCGAAATTAAAATTAATACTTACGAACTTGGAATGAGCAATAGACGGGGACGGAATACGACTTTTCGGACTTCTTTGATTTATTCAAAAGAGTATGGAAATGAAAATGATGAGAGCGAAAACTATCAAATAAATTCTTATGAATTTGATGAAAAAATTACCTATTTTTGGAAGAATAAATACAGAATTTTGAGCGGATTTTCCTTCAAAAAAAATGAGAAATCGGGCTCAAATTCTTTGGAATTTTTGTATGAAAAAAGAGATGGAAATATTTTTAAGTGGTTTTTTAATGTGAATTATCGAATGAATAATTACACTTCCGTTGATATTCAATATTCGGGCAACAGTTATCCATTGCAAGATTATGATGTTCACAAATTAAGTGTGGAAGTAATTGCCGAATTTTAAATATTTTTGTAGCGAAAATGAACGAAAAATAATAGAAATTAGTTGACGCAAATGGTATGAATTCAAGAAACTTTCTATGAATTATAAGGAAGGAAATATGAAAAAGAATGTAGAGAAAATGTTCCAAGAAACAGCTAACAGTTTTAAAAATTTTGCAACAGATAAAAGCATAATTGAAAGCACTTATCAAGCATCCAACTTATTTGCTAAAGCATTGAAAAATGGTAATAAAGTTCTGATTTGTGGCAATGGTGGAAGCCTTACAGATGCGATGCATTTTGCCGAAGAGATGACAGGGAATTTTCGCAAAAAAAGGAGAGCTTTACCCGCAATTGCTTTATCAGATTCCTCGCACATAACTTGCGTTGGTAACGATTTTGGATTTGATGAAATTTTTGCTCGTGGAGTAGAAGCTTTTGGAAAAAAAGGTGATATCTTGATTGCAATTTCCACTAGCGGAAATTCAAAAAATGTGATTAAAGCAGTTAAAAAAGCTCAAGAACTAAAAATGAAAACGATTGCTCTTTCGGCAAATGGAGGCGGACAATTAAAAAACATTTGCACTAAAGAAATTTTGGTTATTGCAAGTTCAACCGATTGCATTCAAGCACTTCACATCACGGTTTTGCATACTATTATTGAAATTGTGGAAAGGATTTTATTTCCAGAAAATTATTAAAATGAAGTTAGTTATTCAAAGAGTTTCAATGGCAAAAGTGGAAGTTGATGGAAAATTAATTTCTAAAATTGGAAATGGTTTGATGATACTGATTGGAGTTAGCGAAGAAGATGATGGCTCTCAAATTGAGTGGTTAGCGGATAAAGTGAGTAGCTTGAGAATATTTTCGGATAGAAATGAAAAGATGAACCTTTCGATAAAAGATAAAGATATTGATGGCGAAATTTTGTTAGTTCCACAATTTACTTTGTGTGGCAAAACCAAAAAAGGTAGAAGACCAGATTTCACTTCCGCAGCAAAACCGCAAGAAGCAGAAAAATTGTATTTGCAATTTGCCGAAAAATTAGAACAAAAAAATATCAAGCCAAAATTGGGATGTTTTGGAAAACATATGAAAGTTTCGCTTGAAAATGATGGACCAGTTACAATAATTATTGAACGATAATAAAAAAATAATTTTCTCAACTAAAAAAAAGTTACGAAATTTCGGAGCGGTTTTTTTAATTTTCCTTGTTGGTTATTGGATATTTTTTTATTTGTTACTAAAAAGAAAAAAAACAGAAAAAATAATTGACCTCTGATGCAAATAATTTCTTTTAACATACCAAATCAGAGATAAATAATTTCAAAACATTCACACATCAAATACTCTCGATTTTAATGAATTAAATTGGAAATATTGATGCGTAAGAGATTGGAGACAGATTTTTTAGGTAAAAAAGTATCTTCACCGCTTGTGTTGCCGGCAGGTGTTA
>CAYQOZ010000072.1:0-8713 GCA_964419355.1 uncultured Candidatus Cloacimonadota bacterium
CTGGCGTAAACCAAAAAAACACCTCTTTTACTTTATTTTCGGCAAAATGTCGTACTTTCCATTTGTAGGGTTTGTAATAATTTTCAGTAATAATTTCATTGAAAACATCTTTACCACCACCTTCTAATTCTACATAAATTTGAGTGTAACTATCTGTATCAAAAATGGCCACTTGCTCATATTCTAAAAGTCCCAAATCAAATTTTTCTGCCAAATTTTTCGATTGTAACAACGCTTGCTTTCTGTCCATCGTGATTTCTATATTCACAAATGACATCATTTGCGGAAAATTTTTCACCACAAATACTGCGCCAAAAATTACCAAAATTACAAAAATTAGCCAAAAACTTTTTTTACTAAACATTACAACTCCCTTTTTAAAATTTATTATTCCTTTTCGTAAAATTGAAATTCTTTTTGAAGGGACAGCGTTTTGTGAATTATCTCAAAAAGATAACCAATGTGAATACGGTTAGTAAAATCAATTTTTTCCACATTTATTTCGAGCACATCACCTTTGTGATAGCCAAATATTCGCACATCATTTGAATAAGTTCGATACCATCCATTCAAAGCATCTATCTCGGCATAATTCCAACCACCCGCCAACTCCATTTCGCGACCGCGTTGTTGAATTCTGCTCCACGCTAAATCGGTGCGACCCTTCAATACGATGAGCAAATCTGGTGAAGGAATTTCTTTACAAACTACTTTATATTTAGCGGTTAGAAGATCAAGCTCATCGGAAGTAAGCAATCCATCTTGATGAAATTGATGACAAAAAACGAGTAAATCTTCTGGTAATGATCTATCCATCACGGCACTAATTTTGCTATTGTTGCCTCTCATTTGCAGATTTTTTCGCATTTCAAGAAAGTGCAATTGAAGTTCGTAACAATATTTTTTTTTGTCTTTTAAAAATTTTTCCAAAAGCGGATTATCTTCTGGATTTTCATAGAGTCCATCTATTTTCAGACTGCGTTGCATAATTGCTGCCAAAGTAGATTTTCCCAAACCAACATTACCAGCTATCGCAATTAATTTTGGACTTGATTCCAGAAATTCCTCCAATTTTGTTTCGGCATCGATGGCTTGCAATGTAGCAGCTGTTTCAGATAAAGTTACCCATTTGCTGATGCCGGGAGTGGTTACTCTAAGTTTCAAATTTAGGATTTCATCTCTGATTTTACTGATTGTTCTTTCTAAATATTCATCAATTGGCGTATCGGAATTTGCATCAATAATTAAAATTGGGCAAGTTACATAGCGACTAATAAATTCTTCGTAAAGCTCGTTTAGTTGGCGTAAATAAGTTTTTGGAATTCCTGCCTCGCTCACACGACCGCGAGTTTTTATTCTGTCAATTAGAACTGAAACATCAGCACGCAAATAGACAATTAAATCAGGAAAAGCAATTTCTTGCGTCATCAAATTGTAGTTGCGTTGATACGCTAAAAATTCCTCTTCACTCATATTTCCCATAATTTTCTGTGCCATTCCAAAAATATGATAATCTTCCGCCAAAGTGCGATCTTCCAAAATTATCCCTTTTTTATTTTCAATCTGACGCTGCCTATCCAACCTACCATTGAAAAATTCAATTTGTGCCATAAATGCATTTTTAATGGGATCAGCGTAAAAAGCATCTAAAACTTTTGGGTTAAATTTTTCTTGAAAAGCATAAACTTGTTCATCGCCCATTCTATCTGAAATTGTCGACAACAAAATCTCGCTAAACGGCTTTTGGCTGGCAGCTTCTACCAAAGTAGATTTTCCAACTCCGATATTTCCCACAATTCCAATTCTTAGATGTTCCATAAATTTCTCTTAATTAAAAAGTTCATATTCATCTAATTGATGATAATATCTTTCAATCAAAATGTAGGTTAGCGGAATGGAGATAATGAGTCCAACACCAAAAAGTCCAAACCCAAAAATATTTATCAAAACAATTTGAATGATAATAAAGAACTGTTGCCAACGCGTTTCAGCGCTCGCTTTGTAGCACATAATTGCAGATTTGATAGGATTCACTTTTTTGCGAAACATTACCAGCGGAAGTGGAAACATTATCGCAATCCAATAAAATACCAAAACAAAACGAACTAAATGCAAAATTGGATCTACTATAATTTTCAGTTGATATCCGGTGCATAAAATTTTCAGTAACGCAAAATAGAGAATATTCATCAAGACTAACAAAAAAAAGTGAGGATAATATTTTAGATTTTCTATATAGGATTTTATTGTGAAATGATTAACTAAAAAATCCTTTTTCATTGCAAATGGAATGAGGGTAAACGGCACCAAAAAGAGCAACATTAAATTCGTGAAAAAATAAGGCGAAAGATGAACAGCTTCTGCCAATTTTAATCTGAAAATAATTCCTAAAATTATTGATAAAAATGCCGTCAATGTAATAAAAATTGAAAATGAATAGTATTTTTCTTTTAACTCTTTGAATTCATTCCAAACAGATTTAAAATTTTCTTTTGCCGAAAGTCCGGTAGAAAGTGCATTTGTAGATTTTCCACACACATCGCAAAAAATAGCGTGTTCATCTAACTCTGCTCCACATTTTTCATCGACCTTTCTTCCATTTTTCAACCTCGTTTTAATAGTTTCTCTACACCTCATTTTGTGTCTCCTAATTTTTCATTTATTAATTTAACGAGAAAATATAGAAGTAGCTTATTTTGTCAATTTTAAAGTTCTTTACAATTTTATGGGGTTTAAAAATATGAACTGCGTTTGGAGGAATTAATGTATAAATTGAATGTAACATCAGAATTTTCGGCGGCTCATCGCTTGATTGGATATGAAGGAGCTTGCCAAAATTTACACGGTCACAACTGGAAAGTTCGTGTTGGTATTTTCTGCGAAAAGACAGATAATATCGGCATGACGATAGATTATGGAGTTGTAAAAAAAACTCTTTCAGAAATCATGGATTTGCTCGACCATAAATATTTGAACGAATTTTCACCATTTGTAATGGAAAATCCAACTTCGGAAAATATTGCAAAATTTATTTTTGGAGAGATGAAAAAAAAGATGAAAAATGAAAATATTGCTGATGTTGAAGTCTGGGAATCAGACCGAACTTCGATGATTTATTCGGAATAATTTATGAGATTTGTCGAATCTAATTTTATCAAAAGTGCAGTTTACCCGAAAGATTATCCATCTTCCGAATTTGCCGATATTGCTTTTTCAGGAAAATCTAATGTGGGAAAATCATCTCTCATAAATACACTTCTAAAACGAAAAGCAATCGCCAAAGTGAGTGGAACTCCCGGCAAAACCCGATTATTGAATTTTTTCAAAACCAGATTCAAAATTGATGAAACAGACGAATTTGGCTTCTTAAATTTCGTTGATTTGCCCGGATATGGTTATGCAAAAGTAAGCAAAGTCGAACGAGAATCTTGGCGAAAAATGATGAACAAATTTTTCCAGCATCGTATTCAATTACGAGGAGTTATCGTCATTGTAGATATTCGTCATAAAGCAGACAATAAAGATATTGTGATGATCGAAATGTTAAAAACAGCAAAAGTTCCTTTTTTGGTAGTTGCCACAAAATCAGACAAAATATTAAAAGCAAAAATCCCCGCACATCTCAAAAGATTACGAACAGGATTTGAGATTGGAATTGATAAAATAACTCATTGTAGCTCCACCAAAAAAATGGGAATTGAGAAAATTGTAAATTGGATTTCTGAGCAAATACTTTAAATTATGGATTGACACAGAAATTGCATTTTTTTAGATAATGCAAATTTTAAAAAGGGCAAAATATGTTGGAAAAAATAAAAAATCCTTGTGATATTAAAAAGTTAAATCAAGATGAATTGAAACAGCTCGCCGATGATGTAAGGAAAAGAATCATCGAAGTTACAGCAAAAAATGGCGGTCATATTGCACCAAGTTTGGGTGTTACTGATCTTACTATCGCACTTCTTAAGGTTTTTAATCCCTTAAAAAATAAAATTGTTTGGGATGTCGGACATCAATCTTATGCCTACAAAATTCTCACCGAACGAAACGAAAATTTTGCTACTCTGCGACAATTTGGTGGAATAAGCGGATTCAATAATATTTTTGAAAGTAAATACGATGCTTTTGGTGTGGGACATGCCAGCACTTCTATTTCAGCTACTTTGGGAATCACAATAGCCAATGAAAAACATAATATTAGAGAACATACTATTGCCGTAATTGGAGACGGTGCACTTTCGGGTGGAATGGCTTTTGAAGCTGTGAATCACGCAGGTCATCTTCAAAAAAATATGATTGTAATTTTGAATGATAACAATATGTCAATTTCCAAAAGTGTGGGTGCACTTCAATCTTATCTCACAAATATTTTGGTCAGCCGTTCATATAACACTGCGAAAAATATTATTTGGGATATCATTCAGCATTTGCCATCTCGAATAAGACGCAGAGCGATTATGAGTGCCAGAAAAATCGAGGAAAATCTAATTAATACTTTGGCACCAAATATTATTTTTGAAGATCTTGGTTTTCATTATTTAGGTCCAATTGATGGACATGATATTCCCAGAATGATGAGAATTTTCCATAAAGTAAAACATAATATTTCCGGGCCCGTTTTTATTCATGTTGTAACAAAAAAAGGGAAAGGTTATACCCACGCAGAAGATGACGCACCAAGATTTCACGGACTTGGCCCATTTGAAGTGGAATCTGGCAAACCCAAAAAGAAAAATAAGCAAGAATCATATTCAAATGTGGTGGGAAATACTTTATGTGAAATTGCAAAAGATAACGAAAACATTATCGGAATTACTGCAGCAATGGTTGATGGGACAGGACTTACAGAATTTGCAGAAAAATTTCCCGATAGATTTTTTGATGTGGGAATTGCAGAACAACACGCCGTAACTTTTGCCGGTGGACTTGCTACTCAAAGCCTAAAGCCTTTTGTTGTAATCTATTCCACATTTTTGCAACGAGCTTTCGACCAAATTGTCCACGATATTGCTCTGCAAAAATTACCGGTTGTATTCTGTTTGGATCGAGCTGGCTTAGTGGGTGAGGATGGAGCTACTCATCACGGAACATTCGATTTATCATACTTGCAAATTATACCAAATCTCGTAATTATGGCACCAGTAAATGCAGAAGAGTTGATTGCAATGATGAAATTTGCAGAAAAATATTCGTATGGGCCAATCGCAATCAGATATCCTCGTGGAACTGCATTTAATTCCAAAAAGAAAATTGAAAAAATCGAGCTCGGAAAATTTGAAGTTCAACAAAAAGGAAAAAAAATAGCTTTGATAGGAATTGGAAAAGGTTTCCAAATTGCCTCAGAAATTTATGAATTAATACAAAAAGAATTTGGAAAATCATATCTTATTAATGCCAGATTTGCAAAACCAATTGACCACAATTTATTGCAAATTTTGGAAAAAGAAGTGGAACAAATATTCACTTTTGAGGATAATTCTTTGATTGGCGGCTTTGGAAGTAATATCAAAAATTATTTTGTAAATTCCAAAGTAAAAGTTCATTCATTTGGTTTGCCAGATGAATTTATTCCTCACGGCAAAACCGAAAAATTGTATGATTTTATCAATTTTACTACCAAAAAAATTTATCCAAAAATCAAAGATAATTTGCAAAATTTTTCTACCAACAAATAGATGGAATACTTTCAAGATACCATTTCTGCAATTTCTACACCAATAGGAGTTGGCGGAATTTCTGTGATTCGTATTAGCGGAAAAAGCTCAATTAAAATCGTAAATGAGATTTTCAGTAAAAATTTAGAAAAGATTTCTAGCCATAAAGCCACTTTTGGGAAAATCATTAATCAAAACAAAATAATTGATGAAGTTGTTGTTATTATATTTCTCGCTCCTCACAGCTATACTGGCGAAAATGTGGTGGAAATTTCCTGTCACGGAAGCATCTTTATTACCAATAAAATCTTGAAAATATTGCTCAATAAAACTCGCCTTGCCAACCCCGGAGAATTCACTCAAAGAGCTTTTTTCAATAACAAAATTGGGCTGACGCAAGCCGAAGCAGTTGGCGATATGCTAAAAGCAAAAACCAAGTTTTCCCATCTCGCGGCTTTGCAACAATTTGAGGGAAGTTTACGCCATCGAATTGAAAAATATCTAAAACAATTAACCACTTTGCGAGCTCAAATGGAATTGGAAATTGATTTTGTCGAGCAAGGATTGGAAAAGATTGACCAAAATAAAATGCTCGATGATTTAAAAAAACTTGCTAAAGATTTCATCCAACTTTCTCAAACTGGAGATGAAGGACAAATTCTGCGAGAGGGTTTGAAAGTGAGTTTGGTCGGTGCTCCAAATGTGGGAAAATCCAGTATTTTCAATAAACTTCTCGAATCTGAAAGAGCAATTGTTACACCTCATCCTGGCACCACTCGCGATTATCTCGAAGAGGAAATTTCTCTGAAAGGATATTTGATTCGCATCTTCGATACTGCAGGTTTGCGAGACACATCCGACGATGTTGAAAAAATCGGTATAAAGCGTTCTTACAACATTATCAAAGAATCTCATAAAGTTATTTTTATCATTGATAGAGATGAAAATTTGCCCGAATATAAAAAATTGTGCGAAATTGTGGAACCTGCTAAAATTATCAAAGTCATCAATAAATCCGACCTACTTTCTGATGATGAATTGGCAATTTTTAATAGTAAAAATTTCATTGCGTGCTCTACTATTTTTGAAAATGGTTTAACATTTTTAAAACAAGCTTTGCTAAAAGATATTGAAATTTCTGAAGAGGAATTGCAAAGTGGAATTCTTTCTAATGCCAGACAAATCGCCGCTGTCAATAAAGCTACAAAATCATTGCAAAAGGCAATTAAATCATTAGAAAATAAATTGGGTTTTGAATTTACAGCTTTCGATTTGAAAGAGGTTAGTTCCAATTTGGAAGAAATTATTGGTAAAGTTACGACTGATGATATTCTTAACGAAATTTTTGAAAATTTTTGTATTGGGAAATAAAAAAACTACACTAATTGATTATTAATTCAACGTAGCTAATTTTCATTTTTACTCGCTGAATATTCATAATATTTGTAGAAAGAAAAAAAGAAATAAAAATTAGTAAAAAATAGAAAAATATGTATTGCGATTAAAATAAAGGCAAAATTGTAGCGATAGTTCTTGTTATAAAAATATACGAAATACCAATTATGGAGAATAGAGTAGTTTTTTTTAGATTCATCTAAATCTCTTAATAATTACGATTGCCAAAGCAAAGATTGCAATTCCTAAACCCCACCATTTTAGAAAGGTAAGAACCGTAACCACAAACGCCGCAATGAGAACTCCCAAAAAGATAAAAAAGATAGATTTCCAAAATTTTAGTCCCATTAAATATGCCGCTAATGAGCCTGTCCACGCACCGGTTATTGGTAATGGGATAGCCACAAATAACATCAAACCTACCTCTTCATATTTTTCTATAATTGCACTTTTCCGCCTAGTTCTGGCAAAAATTGTTTCCAAAATTTTTTTGAGAAACGGGACTTTGAAAAACAATTTTGTAACAAAATCGAAGAATAGTAAAATGAAAAATATCGGTATCATATTTCCTACAACCGAGATGGGAATTACTTTCCAATAAGACATTTTATAGCTGTGAACTCCTATCGGAATTGAACCTCGCAATTCAAAAATCGGAATCATCGAAATGAGAAAAACCTTAACTTCAGCAGGTGCTTCAATTTTATTTACGGTTTCTTCTATTTTGGATTTCAATCCATTTTCAGCAAAAAGTGAAAAGGCAAAAATCAACAATAAAAACACAAATACAAATTTTTTCATAAATGCCAACCTTCATCCCCGATAAGCGGAACAAACGAGCATCCACCGTGATTTGTATGCATCATTCCATCTTCAGTTCTCGTAACCACAATCAATCTTTGAAACATTCTATCTCCTGTTGGAATTATCAATTTTCCACCCATTGCAAGTTGTTGCGTTAAACTTTTGGGAATATTCGGTGCACCCGCTGCAACGATTATTTTATTAAACTTAACCCGTTGAGAATCATCTTCACTCCAATTTAAAGCACCCTCTCCAACTTTGAAGTGGACATTATTATAGCCATTTTTTTTCAAAACAGTTTTCGCTTTTTTCATCAAATTATCTATTCGCTCAATCGTAAAAACTTGAGAAACAATTTCTGCTAAAAGTGCGGTTTGATAACCAGAACCCGTTCCAATTTCCAAAATATTATCAGTTGATTTTAATTCCAAAAGTTGCATCATCAAAGCTACAATATAAGGTTGGGAAATAGTTTGCTCCTCACCAATGCTTAGTGGAGAATCATTGTAAGATAGATGGCGATATTCTGGTGGCACAAACAGCTCGCGAGGAACTTTGCGAAAAGCATTCAAAACATTTTCATCGTCAATCTCTCTTCCGATAAGATGTTCATTTATCATTTTTTGTTTTTTACTACCAAGTTTCATATTCTATTTTTTCTGATTTTCAACCCATTTTTCAATTTTGGAGAATGATTTTTTTTTCGTAAAATTTGGAGAGATTGGCGTTATTGAAATATATCCATTTTTTATAGCATTCATAATATAATCAGGATTGTTTTCTAAATTTGGACAAGATCCGTTGGTATTTCCTCGATGAGCAATAATTATCATATATATATATAATATATATATATATAT
>CAYQOZ010000073.1:0-8579 GCA_964419355.1 uncultured Candidatus Cloacimonadota bacterium
CGGTATATTCAGAATATTTATTAGCAAAATATCCTCGTAATTTTGGTAAATCAGATGATTTGAATTTCATTTCTGTGAATAATATTCGTATTAGGTTTATCTTCATAACAGCAGATTGCGGATGTTACTTAATGAGAATATAAAAAAAAGGAAAGAAAGCATATAAGACCCCTCAATACATCCGTTCATGGATGTGAACATTTTCATTTATCCTTTTTTAAAAACATAACAACCTTTCCCACGAAGTTGTTACTCTGCGAGGTTTTTTCTGTGGTATTTCCTGTCAAGGAAAAAATTTTAGACAAAAAAAACCGCCCCCAAAAGGGGCGATTTAATTGATAATATGGTGCTGGAAGGGGGACTCGAACCCCCGACCTACTGATTACGAATCAGTTGCGCTACCATCTGTGCCATCCCAGCATTTGGTGTAAAAAATTTTATCGGCGATTTAAGTCAAATAAAAAAGCCCACTGAATTCAGTGGGCTTTAAAAATTCAGACAACTATTATTCAACAATTATTTTTGGCATCAGCATTAAAACTTTTTCGCCATCATACATTTGCAATTCATCTGAAATTTCCAAAAGCATTTTCATCTCTTTGGGAATATTTAGCTTTTGTTTTAAATCAAAACCGAGTGTAAGTTTAAACACATTTTGATCGTAGCCATCAAATTCAATCAAGTTGACTTCAGTTTGGATGTTTGCTAATTTTTTCAATTCTTCGATAGCTTTATCCATCCCACCCATTTCATCAACTAGACCACGTTCCATTGCCTGCTTACCAGTCCAAACACGACCACGCGCAATTTCATGAACCTCTTCTCGCGTCATTCCACGACCTTTCGCCACCACATCGACAAATTCCCAATAAATATTTTCGATACTCTCTTCGATATGTTTATATTCATCATCGGTTAATTTTCGGTTTGTACTGGCAAAATCGGAATGTGCACCCATCTTTACAGATGACCAATTTACACCGATTTTCTCGTATAATCCTTCAAAATTTGGAATCATACCGATAACACCGATAGAACCTGTAATGGTAGTAGGTTGAGCCACTATTTTGTCTGCAAATGCGGAGATGTAATACCCACCCGAAGCAGCTGTTCCAGTCATTAATGCAACTATTGGTTTTTTATTTTTACCATCATTGCAAAGTTCTACTTCACGCCCAATAATATCGGAAGCAAGAGCAGAACCACCACCACTATTCACACAAAGTACAATTCCTTTTACACTTTTATCTTCGCGTGCTTTTTTGATTGCTTTCGCAGTTGTAACAGAACCAATTGTTTTCCCCGGCTGTCCTTCGCCCATATGAATATTTCCAATTGCATAAATTACAGCAATTTTTTCTTCGCTGGGTTCAGACCAATCTGATTTTATTTTTTCACAACTGAATTTTTTATTGATTTTTCCAGTTCCAAATTTATCTTCCAAAATTTTTTCAAGTTCATCTTCATAAATTAGCCCGTCTATCAAACCTGCATCTACAGCATTTTGAGCAATAAAATACGGTCCATTATTGATCACATCTTCAACAGAGCTTGTGAGTTTATCACCTCTACCCTCACTTATCATTAGTTTCATTTCATCATAAAGACCTTGTAAAAGATAGGAATAACTTTCTCGTTCTGCTTCTGTCATTTCAGTTTCCGCAAACATATTACCAGCAGTCTTATATTTGTGGCTGCGGAAATTTGTCATTTCAATCCCAAGTTTATCCATCAACTCTTTTATGTATGGAGAGTTAATCGCAATACCGCGTAAACTCACAGAACCTGTTTTATAGAGATAAATTTCATCGGCAACAGAAGCTGCAAAGGCGTAACCGATATTCCCATAACCCTCATCATAAAATACGATTTTTTTACCTGCTGATTTAAATTCTAAAAGTGCCTTTTTGATTTCTACAAGATTAGCAAAATTAGCAGATATCGTACTATTTTTAAAAATAATACCTTTAATGGAATTGTCTTTTTTCGCTTTCTCAATTTTTTTCAATAAAGCTTCCAATGTCATTCCTTTGTTTTGCATTATGATAAAATTGCCAAATTTACTGCCTTGTTTTTTTTCAATTATTGAGCTACCTTTGAAATCATAAAAATGATCTGCTTTTTTTTCGCCTAAAATTGATGGAAACATTTTGTGAGATAAATACGTATATTGTTGATGCGACATTTCATTATCTTTATCAATTTCAGTAATGTGACCAATCCCTATTTTGCCAAAACTTATCCCAAAATTAAGTCCAATTTTTTCGGTTTCCAAATTGTAATTTCCAGCAAGATTGATTCCATTTAGAAGTTCAGTTTCGATACCAATAATCGGCTTCACGAAATCATCTTCGTAAACTTCGTCAACTGTGAATGTAATGCGATTCCCAAAATTGTTTTTCAAGAAAGTAGGACGAAACGCAACTCCTGTTTGGAAAGTTCGTTCATCATCCCAAACATTATTTGCCACCACTCCTATTGATAAAAAATCAAATGGACGGTACAGTAAGCAATCTTTATATTCACCATTTTTAAAATCTGAATTTTGCCAACTCCACCCTGAGCCTGAATATAAGTTTCTCATTATTTTGGAAGAAATTGCCAATGTGTGGTTGCTCAATTTTCCATCTTGTTCTAACAAATATCCACCGTTTTTGCCATTGAAAAATAGTGAGTAATTATTTAAATCATCGCCATCTTTATATTCACTCAAAAAACCGATTCCACCAGCATTGCCAAAACTAATCGCCGCTGGATTTACCTTTATAGCCATAAAACCATCGGTTGTTGCCACCGAATTTTGGGCAAACAAACCAATACTAATTACAGCTAAAACTATTACCAACATTACTTTTTTCATTTTTTCTCCACTTTTTATTTATTTTTATTTCGATAACTGTTAAATGCAAATAACATTAAACAAAACAGTAAAATCGACCAAAATGCTATCGAACCATATTCTCGCCCTAACATCTCACCCATTTCGGCAGCTTTCTGTGAAGCAAGCTCGCTGTTATGAGTTTCCATACCTATCTTAAATCCCAGTATTGTTGGGGGAATCGTATAAAATGCAAATTGTAAACTTAAAAACAACAAAAAATATTTTACTATTTTGAAAATTACTTTTTTCATTTTTAAAATCCAAACCAAGGTCCGATTGAGAATGACAATCCATCAATCGAAGTGTTGGGTGAATCTGCGATATCAAAGTCATTCTCTACAACGCTATATTTCCAACCATTGTATGGTGAATAACCCTTCATATAACCAACTTCGCCACGAATTGCAAGCCAATTTGTTAAACGGAAAAGAACATTGAATTTTGGCTGTACCACAAAATATGCTTTGCTCATTTTGAAGCTTGTAGATTGATTATTTTCCAACTCATTCCAGTCAACATTACCATCAATTTTGCTCACTGTAATCAAGTTTTCTGCACCACCGAGTAAACAACCAAAACCGAAAACTATTTTTTTGGAAATAGCAACTCTTTTATCTAAAGTTACTCCACCAAAACCAAACTCGTAATCAACTTGTTGCGTAAATTCTTCACCTTCCTCTTCTATTTCTTTTGAAGAAGTTGTGCAATACCCAGCACCCATTCCACCAATGAAATAGCCGTTTCCAACATTTCCTTTTCCGCCACCACCTTGCATCAAGAAACCTGTTTCAGAAAGTTCTTCAACACCAAAACCAGCTAAGACATCATTCACATCTGTTAAATCTGGTTGGAACCAAACAGGAATCCAACTTCCACCACCGGAGCCTCTATTTTTTTTCTTTTTCTTAGTAATTTTTTTGATTACTTTTCCATCTGCGGTAATTTTTGAATTACGAGACCCAAAAACAAAATCAATTTCTTTTATTTCTCCATCACGGAAAATCGACAACTTTACCTTGTCGCCTACATAATGTGAAGCGATTATTTTCAACATTGCCTTTTCATTTTTAACTTGTTTATCGTCAACTGCCACAATAACATCGTCCTTTAAAAGGCGATAATATTTTGCGGGTGTTCCATCTACAATACCAGTAATAAGAATGCCGTGTTTTTCATTAAAACCGAGTTCGGTTGCTTTTTCCAATGCTAAATCTTCAAAATAAACCCCCATAAATGGTGTTTCGCAATAATCAATTCCATCACCAACTATTTGAATGTGGTTTTGTTTTAAAATCTTTTGTAAATCTATTCCTAACCCCTCTAATGCTTCAAGATTTTCGAGATCGTCTAAATCTCCAATCTGCAAAACTTTTACTTCAACTTCATTCAATGAATCATCAATTGTTTTTGTTACTACTTTAATGATTCCATCTTCCACATCTAATTTTTCTTCATTTTCAAGGTCTTCTAAATCGTCAATTTTTAGAGTTTTGATAATCTCTATTTCCTTTACTTCTTCGACATTTCCTTCTGCAAAAAGGAAGCTCCCCAACGTTGTTACTGTTACTAATAAAATGATAATTTTTTTCATCATTTCCTCCTATTTTAATTTTTTTTCTAAATCGTTATTTATATATTTCTCAGCTATTTTTGCCGTATAATTTTTTGTACGGAAAATTTTTCCAAAAAAGTTTATGCAACCGCTAAATAATTTTCCAATGTTATTTTCCATATTAATTGCCATCTCTTCATTGGAAAGTGAGACCCCTTTTGCATCAGCTTGAACCAACAATTGCTCCACTTGAAAATCGGTTTCTTCGATATTTTTTCCGTTTACATAGATATTTTTAGCATCAAAACATAATTTTTGACGATTATCTAACTTATATAAATATTTTTTTGAAATCGGCAATATCAATACTATTTTATCACCGCCACATACTGAGATTTGATTTCCAAAAATCTCCACATTAGTTTTATTTTGTGTTAAAATCTCAAACTTATTTGAATCGTGGAAGATAATGTTTTGAATCGCAACACCAATAAATTTTAATTCAATTTCATCGAAGTTATGCAATTCAAAGCTTTCTGCGTTCAAGTATAAATTCGCAAGCAATAAAAATAGAATTAACGGTAATTTGAATTTCATTTTGCACCTTTATTTTGCTATTTTGTAAAAATTAATGCTTCCATTTGAAGTCTGAATATCTAGTTTTTCGCCACCACTGCCAATTTTGCCTTCAAGATGCGATTTTCCAAGACTGCTCACGCTCATCTCAAAATCGTGTAATTTTACCTTACTATTAGAAGTTTTAGCTGTAATTTCCGCATTAAAATTACTTGAAAAATATAGTTTAATCGAGCCGTTTGAAGTACAAATTTCAGTACCATCCTCAATCATGAACACATCCGCTTTAATACTGCCATTGGATGTTTGTAAATCATCAATTTTATCTGCATTTTCGATGGCAATGCTACCGTTGGAAGTATGTGCCGAAATTTTACCATTTACACCGTTAGCCTTGATGGAGCCATTACTTGTTTTAGCAGTAAAATCTCCATTCACATCATCAATTTTAATTGCCCCATTTGAAGTGATTAAATTTCCATTCGCAACTTGCCTGAGAACAATTGCACCGTTCGAACTTTCAATTTTACCAACCATAAAATCACGAGGAATTTTGATTTCATAATTAACTGAAACTTTCGGATTTTTCTTTAAATGAATCGTTTCAATTGTGCAGCCATCTTCATCTGAAATTTCGATTTTTACTTTTTCTAATTCGGACTGCTTATCAATAATTTTGTAACATTTTTTTATCGCAGCAATATCGATATGATCTTTATCCCACGCCACGATTTCCACACGTCCATTAATGTTTTTTACATTAACTTTTGTCCCTTTATTAGCTTCAAAAATTTCGTGAAACCTTTCCATTTTCACATCCTCCTCATTTTCATTATTTGTAGAAAAACAGATTCCATCTTCATCAACTTCATTAATGATAAGTTTCATAAATTTAGCTGGATTATCAGCTACCAAATTCATCGCTCCACTCGTAACCATCCCGATGAAACCACCCAAAAGTTTACCGAAAAAACCGGTAAGTTCCACATTGTCATCATCACTTTTTACGAAAATACCATCGGAGCTTATCTCTACAATTTCGTCGTTGCCATCCACAAAAATGCCATTTTTACCAATTTGCACATTTTCATTTTCAGAATTAACAAAAAGTTCTCCATCAATGAAATCAACTTCGGTTCCATCATCGGCAATTATCGTTACCTTTTCTGCATTGAAAGCAATTTTTGCATCTTTATCTGTATAAAGATAAGTTTTATTTTCAGGTAATTTTAGGTTTATTTTCACTTCCATTTCTGAAAAAATAATGAATTTTCCCGCAACTTTTTCAATGTTTACAGCTTCATCTTTTTTACAGTCGACAATCAATTTTTTGCCTTTAATAAATTCAATTTTGCCAATTTTTACATTCTCAAAACTTAATTCGATTTCGTTCCCTTTTAACACAACTTTTTGGACATTCGCATTTAAGCCAATCACACTTAACAATAGTATCAAAACTGTATTTTTTTTCATTTCTTCTCCTTTATTTAATTTCACGATTTTTATAAATCAAAGTGGAAAGAATAAATAGCGCACCACTCATAATTATTTGGTAAAGTGTCTTCAAATTTAAAATCACATTTTTGGGAATTGTCGCTGAATCGCCCAAATTTTCAAATGATTGAAAATTGAAAGTTATTTCCACTAAATATCCAAAAATACTTGGTAAATTCCAACCGTAAACTGCGTTCAATATTTTGCTGACAATCTCTAGTAAAAGTAAAATTCCAATGCCCTTAGCAAATGCTTTTTCTTTGAAAATAGCTGACAAGAAAAATGCTACACTTCCTAAAACTAAACCCGTTTTTAGGAACAATAAAATGGAGTGAAAAAAATCAGCAAATGCGTGCAAAAATTCAAAATTGAGATAAAATGCCATGATGGAGTTAATGACAATAAAATTAAATATTCCAATTCCGATTAAAACTGCCCAATTGCCAACGAGACCAACTAAAAATTTGGAAACGCAGATGTGCCATTCAGAGACGGGCATACTACGATGAAAAAGTTCACAATTTTGTTTCCTATCCTCATTTAGAGCAGACTGCATAATATTGATTGTGAAAAGTAAAAAGAAAAGTCCAGGCAATGTTATCATCGAAAAATTTAAAATATAATAAATTATTTCTGTTGATTCAAGACCATCAAATTGCATAAAATTCATTTCTGTTGAACTGTTGAAATACGCAAATAATCCCGAAATTATCATCAAAATATAAAATCCTGCCATTATCCAGATTGGAATGAGAAGTGTTTTTTTGTTTATCCAAAAATCTTTCAATAAAAGTGCTTTAAATTTATGCATTATTTCCTCCTACAATTGCCAAGAATAGATCTGAAAGAGATGGTTTTGCTTCGATTGCATCTTCGATTTTAGCTTCAGAAGAGACAATCCCGCTCACTTGACCAAGCGTTTTCATTTTCAGAAGTGCATTGTTGAGTTCTGCTTCGCGATCTGATGAAATTGTGACAGCTTTGAATTTGCTTTTTAAATCATCAATTGATTCGTGAAGTACGATTTTTCCTTTATCAATAAAAATAATGTCTTGTAAAATATGCTCCACTTCTTCCACTTGATGCGTAGAAATAATGATGGTTTTTGTCTCATCAAAAAACTCTCCCAAAATCGTGTTAAAAAATTCTTTTCGAAAGACAATATCGAGCCCCAAAGTCGGTTCGTCCAAGAACAAAATTTTCACATCTAACGAAAGAATAATCATCAAATACAATTTTGTTTTCATCCCTTTAGAAAGATTTTTTACTTTTTGTTTGAGTGGTAATTCGCTTTGTGAAAGCAACCTTTCAGCCGTTTTATCACACCACGCTGGATTTAATCCTTTCACATATTCAATAGTTTGCTGAACGGTGAGACGATCATCTAAACTGCTCACATCAGGAATAAAGGCAATGTGATTGTGAAGTGAACTTTTGTGTTTTTGAAGTGTTTCACCAAATATTTTAATTTCGCCTTCATGCTTCAAAAAACCTAACATACATTTTAATAAGGTCGATTTTCCCGCTCCATTTTTACCTAAAAGCCCGATAATTCTACCTTGCGGAATATTTAAATTAACATCATCAACTGCACGCAAATTTTTATAGTTTTTCGTTAAATTGTTTATCTCAATTAAATTCATTTATTCTCCTCGAAAATTTTATCAATTGTATCAATCATTTCTTTTTTGGAAATGCCAATTGTTTTTCCTTTTTGCAAAATTGCCTGAAATATATTTTTCCTGAACTCGGTTTGTTTTTTCTTAATCAATATTTTTTTTGCACCATTCTGAACAAACATCCCAATTCCACGTTTTTTGAACAAAATATTTTCATTCAAAAGTTCACTAAAAGCACTTGAAATCGTTTGCGGATTTAAGCGATATTGTTGTGCTAATACACGAATTGAAGGAATTATTTCGTCCTCTTTCAGTGTACCTTTAATAACGGCATTCTCGATCTCTTCCTTTATTTGAAGATAAATCGGGATACTATCATCAAACTTTTTCATTCAACCTCCTGTTTTAGTGTGCGGGTCAACCAATACACTGATACTATTTTTGTCAAGAAGTTTTT
>CAYQOZ010000074.1:0-8447 GCA_964419355.1 uncultured Candidatus Cloacimonadota bacterium
TAGTAATTTCAGATACTCACAACAACCAAAGATTGTTGCGTAAAGCTCTTCAAAACGAAGAAAACTATGACTATGTTTTTCACCTCGGTGATTATTATGAAGATTTAGATAAGAATTTCGATTTAATCAAAAACATTAAAGTGGAAAAAGTCCCGGGAATTTCACATAGTGGTTATACAGATGGAACACTTGATAAAATCAAAATAGTTAACATCGAAGGTTGGAGTTTTGCCTTGGTTCACAATGTTTTAGATACAATGATGAGACGCACTGTGGCAAATTTTATCCTTCACGGACACACACATCGTACTGAATTTAAAGAATTCAGAAAATCATATCTTGTAAATCCAGGTCATCTAAAATATGAATTTGACCGTGGAGCAAGTGCAAGTTATGCAACAATAATAATTAAAAATAAAAATGTAAATATTCAATGGAAAGAACTTGATAAAAAAGTCTTTCGTGAAGAAAATATTTCGGAGGAATTATGACAATCGAACAAATTAACCAATTGGTAATGGAAAAAAGTCAAGTAATTGACAAGATTAATGCTGAAGTCAACAAAGTTGTTGTTGGACAACAATATATGATGAAACGCATCATGGTGGGACTTCTCGCCGATGGGCATATTCTTTTAGAAGGTGTTCCCGGTCTCGCTAAAACATTAGCTGTTTCTACTATTTCAAAAACAATAGATTCTACTTTCAAACGTATCCAATTCACACCAGATTTACTCCCAGCAGATTTAATCGGTACAATGATTTACAGCCAAAAAACACACGAATTTTCAGTAAAAAAAGGACCTTTATTTGCTAATTTTATTTTGGCTGATGAAATAAATAGAGCACCAGCAAAAGTGCAATCTGCTCTTTTAGAATCGATGCAAGAAAGACAGGTTACCATTAGCGATACAACTTACAAATTACCAAAACCATTCTTGGTAATGGCAACTCAAAACCCACTTGAACAAGAGGGAACTTACCCACTTCCAGAAGCACAAGTTGATCGTTTTATGCTTAAACTTCTTATTGATTATCCAACTCGTGAAGAGGAAAGAATGATTCTCGACAGAATGGTAAAAAAAGAAGATATTCCAATCGAAAAAGTAATTTCACCAACTGAAATCATTGAGCTTCGTAACATTGTGAAAGAAATTTATATGGAAGAAAAAATTAAAGATTACATTCTCGACCTTGTTTTCGCGACAAGAAATCCAGAAAATTTCAAAAATTTAGAAGATTTAGCTAACCTTATTGAATGTGGAGCATCACCAAGAGCGACAATTTACCTTGCTCAAGCAGCAAAAGCACACGCATTTTTGGAGCATCGCGGTTATGTAACACCAGACGACATCAAAGCAATCGGTAAAGATATTTTGCGCCATCGTCTTATCCTCACTTACGAAGCAGAAGCAGAACAAATAACGCAAGAGCAAATTGTAAACCGTTTATTTGATGAAATCGAAGTTCCATAAAAATTTCAGTAACACAATATGGAAACAACAGATATAATCAAAAGAATCAGGAAAATTGAAATTACCACTCGCAATCTTGTGAGCGAACTTTTTTCTGGTGAATATCACAGTTTATTCAAAGGTCAAGGTTTGGAATTTTCGGAAGTTCGCGAATATCAAGATGGCGATAGTTTCAAACAAATAGATTGGAATGTTTCGGCTCGAATGGGACACCCGTACATCAAAAAGTTTGAAGAAACGCGTGAGCTAAATGTAATGTTCCTCGTTGATACGAGTGCTTCTACCCTATTTGGAACACAAGGTTTTCTCAAATCGGAAATGATTACAGAAGTTACTGCTGTTCTTTCATTTTCGGCACTTTCCAATAACGATAAAGTCGGTTGTCTCCTTTTTAGTGATGAAATCGAAAAATACATTCCACCTCGCAAAGGGAAAAAATCGGCACTCCGTATTTTGAGGGACATTCTCTATTGCGAACCAAAAAGTACAAAAACCAATATTTCAAATGCTGTTGAATACATTTATCGACTCATCAAAAAGAAAAGTATCATTTTTATAATTTCAGATTTTTTGGACGAAAATTTTGATGAAAGTTTGAAATTACTCGCCAAAAAACACGATGTGATTGCACTTCGCATTTTAGATAAAGCCGAATTAATTCTGCCAAATGCAGGCTTATTGAATTTGCAAGATTCCGAAACGGGCGAATTTTTTACTGTAAATAGTTCAAATCGTAACATTCGAGAAAAATACAAAAAAGTAGCAAAACAACACGAACTTGAAATCGAAGCACGCTTCAAAAAAATGAAAATTGACTTGATAAATTTACAAACAGACAGACCGTATTCAACCGATTTAATGAAATTTTTCAAATTTAGATTAAGGCTAAAAAACAGATGATAAAAAAGATATTTTTCGCAATTTTATTACCACTTTTATTTGTAAATTTGTTCTCGCAAACGATTACACATAACTTAGAAAAGCCAGATTCACTCTACATTGGCACACCTTTCAATCTACTGATTAATATTGCTACCGCAAAATCTGATACAATTTTTGCACCCGAAATTGACACTTTGGATATTTTCATTTTGAAAGGTGAAATTAAACAAAAAGAGACAATTGAAGATGAAAATAAAATCACTAATCTCAAAATGACTTTTCAGCCTTTTGATGTGGGTGAATATATTTTTCCTGAGTTGGAATTTATGGTAAAAACCACCGATTCTACCGCTATTTTAAAGACTCCTGAAATTAAAATTTTAGTACAATCTGTTATTACAGATTCCACACAAAAAATTAAGGATATCGCGAAACCTCTTTCGATTTATCTTGGATTTTGGGACATTTTCGTGCCAATTTTAGCAATCGCACTTTTAATTTTGATAATCATCTATTTGAAAAAATTATTGAAACGAAAAGAGTTTCGGGAAGAAGAGCAAGAATATATCGATCCGCGTCCAGCTTTCGTGATTGCGTTAGAATTATATGCAAAACTAAAAAAACAAAATTTACTTAAAAAAGGAAATTTTCTGCAATTACATTTCCGCCTTTCTTTTATTTTGCGTTTCTTCATTGAAAAATATTATGAAATTAATGCCGTTGAAATGACCACAAATGAGATTCGTGCTAGTTTACAAATTGATAAACATATTGAAAAATCACAAATATTAGAATTTCTAACTTTTGCAGACAAGATAAAATTTGCTAAATTTATTCCGACAACACAAAATTCCGAAAAAGCAATGGAATGGTTAGAAGATTATTTACACTCATTTGAAACCATTGAAAAGGAGAGTGAAGATGCTTGAATTCGTTAATCCAAATTGGCTTTGGGCTCTTTTCATCCTTTTACCATATTTTGCTTATGAAATATTTTTCAAAAATAAACGCAAAATTCGTTTGCGACACAGTCGCATAAATTTGATTAAAGAAGCTACAAAACATAGTAGTTTACTACGTTTTCTACCTCTCGTTTCACGAAGTATTATTATCGTTCTTCTCATCGTTTCGTTGGCGCGCCCACGCCTTGCCCACAAAGAAGAAGAGATTACGGGAAAGGGCATCGACATCATGATTGCAATTGATGTTTCAGGAAGTATGAAAGCAGTCGATTTCAAACCAACTAACCGCCTTGAAGCTGCAAAAAAAGTAGCAAATAGTTTTATTGAAAATCGTAAAAATGATCGCATTGGATTGGTTATTTTTGCAGAAAATGCTTTTACTCAATGTCCTCTTACTCTCGACTACAATATTTTGATGCAAACAATGGAAAACATCAAAATTGATGACAGTGCAAACGGAACTGCAATTGGAATGGGACTTGCCACCGCAGTTGCAAGACTAAAAGATTCCGAAGCAAAATCAAAAGTTGTTATCCTAATTACAGATGGTCGTAACAACGCTGGTGAAATAGGACCCGAGCAAGCAGCAAATTTAGCTTCCACTTTTGGCATCAAAGTTTACACTATCGGCGTTGGTAAAAAGGGAATGGTCGATTATCCAGTTCAAACCTCATTCGGCACAAAATACCAAAAAGTCAATATCGAAATTGATATGGAAATGTTAAATAAAATTGCAAATTTATGTGATACTGACTTTGCAAGACGTGCACAAAATACAGTAGAATTAGAAACTATCGTTAAACGCATCGATGAACTCGAAGCAACTGAAATCAAAATTCGCAATTACTATCAATATCAAGAATTATTTTGGAGATATCTGCTCCTCGCTATAATTTTATTGATTTTTGAATTTATTTTTAGAGTAATTATTTTGAAATCTATTCCATAAAAATGGAGCATTTATGAAATTTGGAAACCCATATTTACTATTTTTATTAATCCTAATCCCAATCTTTTTCATCTATCTTGGCATTGCAAAACAACGTCGCAAAACGAATTTCAATAAATTTGCCGAAACTCGTTTTTACAATTTCTTTATGCAAAAATTTTCAATTTTTCACTGGAATTTGAAAAACGCATTATTTGTTCTCGCAATTATTTTTATGATTATATCTCTTGCAAAACCACGTTGGGGCAAAGAAGTTCAAATCGTCAAAAAAGAGGGAATCGACATTGTTGTTTGTATTGATGTTTCCAAAAGTATGGATGCTGCTGATATCCAACCGAGTAGAATTGAACGCGCTAAAGATCAAATTTCACTCTTCATTGACCAATTAAAAGGCGATCGCATTGCACTCATCGCTTTTGCTGGAAAAAGTTTTGTACAATGTCCACTTACAGACGATTACGGTGCGACAAAATTATTTCTAAGCTTAATGGACACTGAATCGGTGCAAGCTTACGGAACAAACATTGGCGGAGCAATCACCCAAGCAATGACTCTTTTTGGTGAGCAAAACAAACATAAAATCATCATTGTCGTTAGCGATGGTGAAGATTTGGCAAAAAACGCAATTAGAATCAGTAAAGATGCAGCAAAACAAAATGCTGTCATCTACACTTTGGGAGTTGGCTCACCAGATGGTGCCACGATTCCCATAATCGATGAAAATGGCAATACAGTTTATGCTAAAGATGATGAAGATAACATCGTTTTATCTAAACTAGACATCAACACACTTTCGCAAATTGCCAAAAATGGAAGAGGACGCTTCTTCCCCATCACACCACAACAATCGGAAATATTCGAAATTCTCAAAAACATAAATTCATTTGAAAAAAATAAATTTGATTCTAAAGAATTCACTCGTTACAAAGAACAATACAAACTTTTCGTGATAATTGCACTAATTTTACTTTTAATTGAATCTATAATCATCGTGAAAAAGAAAAAGAAATTTGAGAGAAATATATGAAATTTATAATTACTATAATCGTGCTGATTTTTCTTTTCGCCACTTTATCTGCCGAAATATTTACTTACGATAAAGTGCTACAAAATTTGAAAGGTAAACGCGAATTCAAACGCGAGAACTTTGTAAATGCAGACTCTTCTTTCAGTCAAAATGCTATCGAATATCCGAATGAAAGTAAGATTCAATTCAATTTGGGCAATGCTCAATTTAAAAACCAAAAATTGGAAGAAGCCGAAAATTCCTACAAATATGCTTTGCAAAATAGCGATGATAAATCACAAATTCTGCAAAATCTTGGAAACGTCAAATTTCAACAAAAAGATTACAAAAATGCCATTAAATATTTTCGAGATGCACTCATAGAAAATCCGCAAAATGAAGATGCACGCTTCAATTATGAACTGACTTCAAAATTTCTGCAAAAACAACAACAGCAACAACAGCAAAATCAAGATGAAAACGACGATGAAGAAAAAGAAAAAGAGAAAAATGAAGAGCAAAAAAAACAAGAAGAAAAACAACAAAATCAACAACAAAACGAAGAGAAAAAAGAGAAAAAAGAAGATGCGGAACAAATGCTAAAAGCAGTGATGCAAAAAGAAAAAGAAGATTTGAAAAAAGAAAAAGAGAAGTTGAAAGTTGACAAAATTAAAGGCGGTAAATTTTGGTAGTCAACATGAAAAAAATATTATCCATTGTAGTTTTGTTTTTTATTTTTCAAATCCTTTTAGCAGAAATTAGCGTTGAAAGTTTCGTCAACGAAACCAAAATTGGTTTGCAAGATTTTTTGCAATTGACAATAGAAATTTCGACTGAAAAAAAAATAAAAACAACAACGCCAAAATTACCTGAGATTAAATATTTTACCAATCGCGGTTCGAGCAGTTCATCTTCATCTTCTACTTCGATTATTAACGGAAAAGTATCTTCCGAAATAACTAAAAGTTATATTTTTTCACTTCAACCAGAAAAGGTGGGCAAGTTCATTATTCCGCCAATTTCGGTGAAAGTTGGTAAAGAAAATTTTGTTACAGATCCAATTACAATAACTATTGTAGAAGGAACGGCAAAGCCACTTCCACCTAATTCTTCCCATTTTCAAAATTCAAATAAAAGTGGAAAACTTGCCGATAATCTTTTCATCGAAGCGGAAATTAGCAAAAAAAGTGTGTACGAAAATGAGCCCATTTTGGTAGAATTTAAACTTTTCAGCAGATTAGATGTGGTAAATCTCTCTTTTGCAAACGACCCCAATTTTGAAGGATTTTGGAAGGAAGATGTCTTCACTCCGAAAAATGTTAACTTCAAAACTGTTTCGCGAAATGGACAGCGTTACAATATGATGTTACTTAGTTCGGTTGCACTTTTTCCTTCTAAAAGCGGAAAATTGAAAATTCCAATTTTTGAACTTTCAGTCGATGTTCGCACTGAATCTCGCAGTTTTTTTGATTTTGGTTCTTCTCAAAATTACATCATAAAAAGCAAACCAAAAAGTTTAAATGTAAAAAAACTTCCACCCACAAATTTGAACACAAACGCAGTCGGAAAATTCAAAATGAAAAGTAAAATTAGCGAAACTGAATTGAAAGTTGGCGACTCTTTCACTTATACTTTGGAAATTTCAGGAAGTGGAAATTTAAAACAATTTGAACTGCCAACTTTACCAGAAATAACTCATCTGCGTTTTATGGAACCAGAGATTATCACCACGATAAACGATAACAAAATTTCTGGGAAAAAGACAATTAAATATCTCGTTATCGCACAAGAAAAAGGTGTTTTTGAACTTCCAGCGATTGCTTTTTCCTATTTCGATGTAAAATCTGAAAAATATCGCACCCTCAAAACTGATAGCTACACGATTTCTGTATCGGAAGGTGAAAATGCGATAATTCATACCAACATTTCGCAAACGACAGTAAAAATGGAAGGGCAAGATATTGGCTTCATCATCACGAAAACGAATTTAGAACCCAAAAAATTATTGAAGAATAATGTGATTTATTGGCTCTTTTATTTGTTTCTCATTTTGCTCGTTCCCATTGCGATTATTTACGCAAAAGAGAGAGCAAAACTTTCGGAAAATACAGATTATTTTCGTCAAAAACAAGCCAATAAAATTTTGAAGAAATATCTAAAAAAAGCAACTGCTGCGGCATCAAATAACGATTTGGAATTTTATGTTGCCGCCCAAAATGGATTGAGCAATTTTCTCTCTGATAAATTGAAAATCGCACGTGGTAGTTCAACAGAAATTCTTTTGCTAAATTTGAAAAAATTTACAAAATTAAAAAATGATGTTGAATTGTTCTTCCAAAAATGCAATCAAGCTCGTTTTATGCCGGGTGGATTTTCGCAAAAAGAGATTGCAGATGATTTTACACTTTTAAAAAGTATCATTAACGAAATTTCTAAAACCAAATTTTAGGTAAAAATTATGATAAAAAAAATATTTATTATCTCCATTTTACTCACAATTTCAACATTTACTTTTTCACAAATAAATGAAATTTATGATAACGCCGTTGAAAATTATAAACAAAACCAATTCGCGGAAGCATTAGATTTATTCCTACAAATTGAGCATAGCGGCGTGCAAAATGCAGACCTTTCTTACAATATTGGCAATTGCTATTTTAGGTTGGAAAACTTGGGTAAAGCAATTTTATATTTCAAGAAATCGCTCAAAATAGATTCCACTCACAAATCGGCAAGGCGAAACCTAGAATATGCACTCACTCTTACCAAAGACATACAAAATAACGCAAATGCAGATGATGTGGTGCGTTCTTTTTGGCACAAAACATTTGATTCTTTTTCCCTAAATTTACTCGCAATTATTATGCTAATTATTTTCACATTCATCATTTTCATTATCATTCACATCATTCTTTTTTTTGGTGGACGCGAGAAAAATGTGCCCGTTTTTATACTCATAATTCTAATCGCCATTTTCATTATTTTTATTGTCCTCTTTACTTTGAAAAATACCGCTTATCAAAGTGAAAATGAAGCTGTAATAATCTCGCATACTGCTATTGGCTACAGTGGACCGAGCGAAGAATTTACACGCGTTTTTACCATTCACGAAGGGATGATTTGCCAAATTGAAAAAACCGAAAATGAATGGAGTTTAATCAAGTTGAACAACGG
>CAYQOZ010000075.1:0-2988 GCA_964419355.1 uncultured Candidatus Cloacimonadota bacterium
GAAACACCAGCCGCAAAATTAAGTGCTGCCACATCATCATTCGTCAAAGTTTCCCAATTTGATAGATGTTCAGTCATATCTGGTAAGTAAGTGTTTAATTCTGGGAATGTTGGGAAATCACGCGTAGCAGCGTGATTATCAATGTGAATCATTGGAGAAGTTTCGGTTGACCAATAATCATCGGCATCACTAAAAGTTGGATTTCCAGCAAAATGGTGATACTGCATAATCATCGACATTGCAGTTGCCACACAACCTGTTACAGAACGACCACCTGTTCCCGGATCAATTGGGCAAAATGCGTTCCACGGTGCACCTTGATTCCACTGCACTTCTATCCAACCGGTAGTTGAGCTATAACCTTCTGGTGGCCAAATTTCATCACGCGTTTGGAAAGCTGCAAAATTTTCATTTTGATAATTTTCCCAAATTTCGCTGTTGTTTGTTTTTAATTCTGCCGATGTTTGCGGAAGTGCTTCCCATCTCAGTTTCATATCGTCCTTCAGCATCTGAAAACCGTTATTTTCGTAAACATCTTCGGTAGAATAATTATTTCTAAAAGAGTAAGAAATAACCGGTGCAATTTTTGTGTCTGCAGAAACTACCACAAAACCTTGCGGTGCCAAATGGAAAATATACGCTAATTTTTTTTCATCATTTTCCAATGTGAAAACACTCTCAATCGAGCTGTTTTCATCTTCAATTTGAATCTTCATTTTGGCAACTTTTTCGGCAGAATTCACATCCACAAATTCAGCAAAAAGAAACACACTCACGAAGATTGTCATTAAAACTAATAATCCTTTTTTCATCTTTACATCTCCTTTATTTTCTATTTAATTAAAATCGTTTTTTTCATCTCGACTGGTTTTCCGTCAACTACAAGTTTATAGAAATAGATACCAGATGAAAACTCACTTGCATTCCAAATAACTTGACAATTTGATGAACTGGTAATTTGGATATTCGAGAAAATTTTTATTTTTTGACCTTTCAAATTGTAAATTTCAATTTGAGCATTTTCGGTATTTTCAGCGTTTAGTGTAAACGAAATTGTTGTCTCGTCATTAAATGGATTTGGATAATTTGTTAATTTGTAATTTGTAATTTCCAGTTCATTTTCATCTACATCGGTTGGTGAAATTTGGGTATAAAATAAGCGGAAATTATCGAGATGAATTCCAGAAAATTCGTCATTGTCGTTTGAGTGAAATCCAATTCTAAATTTGAGAGTTATTCTATCTTCTTCACCAAATTCAAATAATTCAGTTAAGTCGTTAAAACCTGCCCAACCAAATGAAAACGGTACAAATTCAGCTTGTGAACCGGTAAAAACAAGATTCATTTCGTCTGGATCGCCAGTTGGATTGGAAACTGAATGCCAATACGAAAGTTCACCTTCAATGTAGCGTTGCACCTCGATGCTAAAATAATCGCAATTTGGGAAATTGAAATCATCTAATTCTGATTTAATGTCCATATCCAAAAAGAATTTAACATCGTCTAAATTTTCTGGCAACAGATTGCGAAAAATTGTGTATGAACGTTCGAGATAATTTTGCATATTTGGATTATACAAATTTGTTTCTGCACCAAAACAACCTACAATCGAATTTAAATCCGTTTCATAAAGATGCCACAAATTCCCACCAATAGGCGTATTTGTGTAGTTAGAAAATTCATCTTCTTCGTCACAATTTGAAATCAACACATCTGCAATATTTATTTCATCGATAAAAATCCCAGTAAATTCAGAATTTGTTGCGGTAGAAGTATTTGGATCGGAAGCAAATGCAAAACTGATGATAACTTCTTCATTTGCATAATGTTGAGGAATTATAATCGTTGTTTGCATCCAATCTGCTGAACCTCCCCAACCCGGAATGCCAGGAACTCCATCTATATCTTCTTCGTGTTGGTAACCAAAACTATACATACTGGAACTGTTGTAAGATGGCGTGCAGTTTGTCAAAATTTCTGCTTCATCGTAATCTTGATTTTCCAAACGAATGCGAACATTCAACCCGTCCCAACCATCAAAATTTTCGTGATTACCGAGTGCTTCAATTGCTCTTTTTTGGAAAAATGAAAGTGTTAAATTATCAGTTGGAAGTGTAATTATTGGAGTATCCAAAACTTGATACCAATCATCAAGATAGCCTCCATCTGGAGAGATATTTAAATCTGCCATTCGCCAACTTTTCCCATTTTCATCGTAAGAATCAAAAGTGGAAATGTGCCAAAAACAACCCGGATTTGTTACATCTGTCGTTGTCCAACTGCTAATTCCAGACTCAAAATCATCTGAAAAAATAAGAGTAGAATCGCGTAAATCATCATATTCTCGAATTAAATACGGATTGCATTTTACAATTCCATCGTGATTTTTAGCAATAAGTGCAACAATTGCACAAATCAAAATAACGCTAATAATTATTTTTTTCAAACTTCACCTTCCGACAAAATAGAACGCAATTTCTATTCCATCTCGGAAATCATTTTTGCCAAATCTATAACGCGGCTTGAATAACCCCATTCATTATCGTACCAACTGAGAATCTTAACGAGATTACCGTTCACTTTTGTGAAAGGTGCATCGAAAACTGAAGATGCTGGATCGCCAATTATATCAGTCGAAACAAGCGGTAATTCGCTATATTTCAAAATATTTTTCAGCTCATTTTCTGCTGCAATTTTCATGAGTTTATTAATCTCTTCCGCAGAAGTTTCTCTATCTAATGTAATGCAAACATCTACAAGTGAAGCATTTGGAGTAGGTACGCGAACGGCGATACCATCAATTTTCCCAAGAAGTTCTGGAATCACTTTTCCGGTGGCAGCAGCAGCACCAGTCGTGGTAGGAATCATGTTCAAAGCAGCGGCACGAGCACGACGCAAATCAGAATGCGGAAAATCGAGCAAACTTTGGTCCATTGTGTATGAATGAACAGTCGTCATTAAAGCAGATTGTACTTCAAAATTATCAGT
>CAYQOZ010000075.1:3088-8412 GCA_964419355.1 uncultured Candidatus Cloacimonadota bacterium
TTGTGTATGAATGAACAGTCGTCATTAAAGCAGATTGTACTTCAAAATTATCAGTAATAACCTTCATCACAGGAGCTAAACAATTTGTGGTGCAAGATGCATTTGAAATGATTTTGTGTTCTGGTTTTAAGGTATCGTGATTCACGCCCAAAACTACAGTTGCGTCAACTTCACCTTTTGCCGGAGCGGAAATAATCACTTTTTTTGCACCAGCGGTAAGATGTTTTGAAGCACCAACTTTATCACGAAAAATTCCGGTGGATTCTACAACTACATCAACACTTAAATTTGACCAAGGCAATTTTTCGGGATCTCTTTCCGAAAGAACCAAAATTTCTTTTCCATTTACCACGATTGAGTGAGTTTTTGCTTCCACTTCATATTGAAATTTTCCGTGAACTGAATCGTATCTGAGCAGGTGAACCAAAGTTTTAATATCCATCAAATCGTTGATTGCTACTACCTCTAATCCATCTTTTGCGAATGAACTACGAAACACAAGTCGTCCAATTCTACCAAATCCATTTATTGCTATTTTTTTCATAAATCCCTCCAATTTATTGTAATATTGATTTTCCGGCACTACCGGTAATTTGCACTAATTCTTCGACTGCATTTTGCATTGCATTCTCACTATGAACAATCCATTTGCGTGGGTCAAATCGTTTTTTGTCTGGGAAATAATCATCATCAGAAATATTGTTTGGTTTGGCAATTGCATCCTTTTCCATTTCCCAATATTTCTGAACAGTTTGAGCAAATTCCATTTGATAGCGAGTATCTTTATTGATTTTTACTACCCCATTTTCAATCGCATCAATCTGCTGTTTTGCGGTTAAGCCAGAAGCACCGTGGAGCACAATACCGCGTTCTACATTGTTTTTTATGAGCAGTCCGTCAATCTCTTTGATCAAATCTAATTTCAAGGTTACTTTCGCACCTTTTGTAACGCCGTGATTCGTACCAACCGAAGCTGCAAAAAGATCAACATTCGTCCTCTTCACATATTCGAGAGCCTCTTCTGGTTTTGTGTAAAGTTCAGTATCATTTACGATTTCGTCTTCCGCACCTTTAATGTAGCCAATCTCGCCTTCCACCAAAACGCCATATTTATGAGCCACTTTCACCACTTCGGCAGAGATGCGAATATTTTCCTCAAATTCCTCTTTGGAAGCATCTATCATCACCGATGAAACGAGATTATTCTCGATACAATAAACCACAAAATCAAAATAGTTTGGGGTGGCGTGATCGATGTGTAAACCAACTCCAGATTTTTTGTATTGTGAAGAAATTATTTTTATCATCGATGAAATTAATTGAGCACCCACTTCTAAGTTTTTTGTATTTCCAGCGGCGTATTTTACCGCACCAGCACTCATCTGCAAAAGTCCGTCCGATTTTTGAGCTTCATAACCTTGCACAATACCGCGAATTTGGGAATCAAAAACCACATTCGAAGCAATAATCCCAAAACGCTCTCGCTTCGCTTTTTCAAAAACTTGCTTTAATTTTTGTCCTTCAAAAAACATACCTGTCTCCTCTTTTATTCTTCAATAAATTCTATTGTTTTTTTACCACTAATTTCATCGAGCATAAATTGAGCAGATTCGTGTAAATCACCTTTGGGAAATTCCAAAACTTTTAGGAAAAATTCAGCTGCTTTTTCATTATCTTTCAAATTTTCAGTATAGATAAATCCTTTCATAAAAGTAGCTTTGTAGTCATCTTCATCGTTCTGATAAAACTGAATTATTTTGTCGTAATAATGAAGTGCATCCTCAAATCTGCGTCCTTTTTGAGATGCTTCAGCTTTATCATAATACTCTTTTACATCCAAAATAATGAGCAATCTTTCTTGATATTTTTTCAAATTATATTTCGTTTCCAATTCGGCAGTAACATCTTCAAATTTCTTTTTCGTGAGCTTTTTTTGCATTTGTGATTTCACTTTCATTTCCACTTCTGCAAAAGGCTGCGGAATAGCTTGATTGTCATTTAAAATGCGGAAAAAGACAAACTCTCCTTTTACATTTTGGAAAATTTCACTTAATTTTGTGGAGTCGACAGTTGCATTCCAAACAAGATCGCAATATTTTTTGTCTTTGCCAATTCCGGGAATAATGTCATTCTGATAAATGTGGTCAATCTCGCCATTTTTCGCTTTGTAAATCGAATATTCTTCGATTATCTTTTGTAGATTTTGCTGTTTTTTTGCCTTTACTTTTTCAGCATTTTGGAAATTTTCAAAGAAACTCAATTTAATTTGTTTTTGAACTTTTGCTCTAATTTCTGTTGCTACTTTCTCATTTTCAAAACCAAAAGTCTGGATTTTTCGAGTTGCTTTCGTACTGAATTGCACAATATTTTCATCGTAATATTTTTTCACATTTTCGTCACTTAAATCAATTTTGTCGGCAACAATAATGTTGTAAGTGGCGGAAAGTCTTAATTGTTTTTTTACCAATTCTGTTTGAGCCAAAAGTGCTTCATCTTCGCCAAAACCCATTTCGAGTGCCTCAAGATAGAACAAATCTAATTCGATTAAACTATCCAAATATTTTTTCAGAATTATGTCATCTTTAATGGCTATTTTTTTGTTTTGTGGCAAAATTTTGTAAAGCTCGACGAGGTCTGCAACGGTTTTGTGCAATTCAGGATTGCTACTTTCGATAACTGCTTTTTCGTTATTGGGAATATTTGCATCTAAATCTTCGATATTGAAATTTTGCACATTTTCATCAATAATTTTTACATCATATTTTTCCATTAACTCTGCTTTTTTCAGCTGAATAATTTCATTCTGTTTTTGTGGCATCAATTTGTTCTCAATTTGTCCAAGTGATTCTTGAAAAGTGCGACCAGCAAAAAGTTCTGGATGCTCTTCAAAAAAAGCTTTCTTTTCGGCATCTGTTAAAACTATTTCACCAGCAAAACTAGATTTATAGGCATTGTGATAGACACTGCGAAGTTGATTGATTAATCTTCCACGATAACCATTATTGCCATCAATGTCGTGTTTCCAAGATTCCAAATAAAATAATGATTCTGTGCAATACATATCAAGAAGTCTCTTCATTCCGTCTTCGGTTGTGTAGCTGTTACGATACATTGCCGGTATAGATTCGATTTTCTTTTCCAAATCTTCATAAGTAATTTTGCTATCTCCAAATTCCGCCAAAATCGTCTCTTTTGGAACCGCATTTGCCACCGAAAATAGAGTTACAACTATTGCTAAAACTAACATTGCTCTTTTGAATTTAATCATCATAAATCTCCTTATTTTTTTAATTATTTTTAGAATTTTACAAAAAAAAATTGACTATCAGAGAGTCAAGCAAATAAATGATTATCTAAAATTTCTTAAGTAAAAGGTTGAGTAATGAAAATATTTTCTGAAGAATTAGTGAAGTTGAATTATTATGCTTTGGACAAAAAAAGTTGCTTGGAGGAGATGGTAGAATTTCTTTTTGAAAAGAATATAATTTCATCCAAAGAGCAATTTTTTGATTCCATTTTGGAACGAGAAAAGCTGATGTCTACTGGTATTGGACGGAAATTAGCAATTCCGCATTCCAGGTCGGAAACAGTTCAAAAACTAAAAATTGCGGTATATCTTCTTGACAATGAAATCGAGTTTGAATCGATTGATAACGAGGATGTTAAAATAATTTTTATGATTGCAGTTCCTCAAAATAAAAAAAAGGAGTATCAAAATTTGTTAAGTGCAATTTCGAATTTTTTCCAAAATATAGAAAATCGTGATAAATTATTAGATTGTAACTCTATCGAAGAAGTTACGCGATTTTTGACCGAAATTGAAGACAATATTTGATGAATAACAAATGAAATTAACTTTTACAATTTTAATTTTAATTTTAATAATCTCGCTTTTTGCTCAAAGCGATGATGCTGGAACTTCTGGTTTCACTTTTTTGAAAATGAATTTTTCAGCACGAGCACGAGCGATGGGTAACGCTTATACTGGGCTTTCCAACGATGCAAGTGCGGTTTTCTACAATCCGGCTGGAATGATTCAAATCACTTCATCGCAAGCCTCCATTACATATATGAAGTATTTTGAAGGAATTAATTGCGGTTCAATTATTTATGCTTTTCCGCAAAATGAAACCACTTCTTTTGCATTTTTTTTGAAGGGACTTTCCACCGAAATGGAGAGGACTCTCGAAGATGAAAATGGTGAATATCTTGGAACAGATGGAAGTTTTGGAGCCTCTAATATTGTTACTGGATTAAGTATAGCAAAACATATTAACGATATTATTGATATTGGTTGGAATATTAAATTTATTAGAGAATCACTCGATGATAAATCTGCTTCTGCTGTAGCTTTTGACTTTGCAATTTTACATCAAACCACCAATAAATATCTGAAATTGGGTGTTGCTTTGCGTAATTTTGGCAAACAACTTTCGTGTCACAATGAATACAAAGAAAATCTTCCGCGAACTATTGCGGTTGGTTTCAATTATAATCCAAATGAAAAACTGATTATTACTTTCGATATAAATAAACCGCTCGATAACGATTTTACTGGGAATTTTGGGGTGGAATATAAAATCCATCAGTTGCTAGCACTACGCAGTGGATATAAATCTAATGCAAATGATTGGAGAGTTGGTGGAAATACGGAAATTTTTTCTGGTGCTTCTTGTGGTTTAGGATTCAATCTCAGAAATATAAATTTTGATTATGCTGTTGCATCTTATGGTGATTTGGGGATTTTGCACCAGCTTACTTTGAACTATTTATTTTAAAACGGTTTTAGGAAAAAAAAATGAACAAAAAAGATTTTTTATTTGAAATTGGCGTTGAGGAAATTCCAGCAGGATACATTGAATCTGCAATGATAAAATTACGAACATTTTTTGAAGCAAAATTGAAAGATGCAAAATTAACTTTTGAAAATGTGAAAATTTATTCTACTCCGCGTCGTTTTGCGATTAGGATAGATGGCTTACCAATTCAACAGCAAGATGAAATTATCGAACGTGTTGGTCCTGCCAAAAATATGGCTTACGATGAAAATGGCAATTTATCTAAAGCTACAATAGGTTTTTTGCGTGGAGCAAAAGCAACTGAAACCGATATCTTTATCAAAAAGACTCCGAAAGGCGATAAAATTGCGGTAAAAATTGAGACAAAAGGAAAAAAGACTAAAACAATTCTCATCGACACGATGAAAGAAATAGTTGGCAAAATCGTTTTTGCAAAATCAATGAAATGGGGCGATAAATCGACCAATTTTGCTAGACCAATTCGCTGGTTTGTAGCTCTTTTTGACGATGAAATTATCGATTTTG
>CAYQOZ010000076.1:0-6137 GCA_964419355.1 uncultured Candidatus Cloacimonadota bacterium
TATTTTGGGAGAGTGTTTTTTTCATAAAAAAAACCGCCCCGATGGGGGCGGTTTAATTCGTAATTTTTAATTACTAATTATTAATTACTTAGTTTTTTTATCCATCACACTATAAATAACGGGAATCACCACGAGCGTGAAGAATGTGGCAGAAAGAAGTCCACCAATCACGGTAAGTGCCATCGGTATTTTCATTTCAGAACCTTCCGAATTATCCAATGCCATCGGTAACATTCCCGTAATCGTGGTAAGTGCAGTGATGATAACAGGACGCATCCTATCTGCCCCAGCTTGCATAAGTGCTTTGTGTTTTTCAAAACCTTTGATGCGTAATTGATTGATGTGATCCACCAAAACGATACCATTATTCACCACAATTCCAGATAAAATAATGATTCCAACAAAGCTGTAAACCGAGAGGGTTGTTCCTGTTAGGAATAGAATGAGAAGCACGCCAATAAAAGCAAGTGGCATTGTGAACATCACGATAAATGGTTGTTTCAACGATTCAAATTGGGACGCCATCACGATGTAAACCAAGATCATCGCCAAAATAAGTGCACCCAAAAGTGTTTTGAAAGCATCCAACATATCGCCGTATGCACCGCCAAATTCCACAAAGTATCCAGTTGGAAGTTCATCCTCAATATCTTGAATGTTTGCTTTGACAATTTTCACCATTTTACCCAAATTTTTACCATCAATTCCAGCCGAAATAGTTGCTTTCCGCATTTGTTGCTCACGGCTAATATTTGTTTCACCGATGCGATGCTCGATGTGTGCAAGCTGGTTTAATGGAACTGTAAAACCCATTGGCGAGGTAATGGAAAGATGTTCAATGTCATCGAAACTATTTCTACTTTCCGCATCAAGTTGAACGCGAATGTCTATCTCTTCCCCGCTTTTACGGAATACGCCCGCCACCGTTCCAATCGTGGCAGTTTTAATTGACGAAGCAATTTGTGCAGAAGTGAGCCCATACTTGAAAGCTTTGTCTTTATCCACCACAATGTGCACTTCTGGCTTGCCTTCTTTGACGGAATTAATCACATCTTTCACTTTTTCTGTGTGCAATAAACGCTCTTCAATGCGACCTGCAACTTCTTTCAATTTCACCAAATCTCGACCGTATATTTTTATCTCAATTGGCTTGGAAGCTCCGCCACCCATCATCTCTTCACGAGACAGGAATTTGAAAGTTGCTCCATCGATTTTTGGTAATTGCTTGCGCACAATATCTTCAATTTCCAAATAACCAATGTCTCTATCACTTTTTTCGAAAAGTCGAACATAAACACCTGCTTCGTTTACATCTTGTGGGTTAGTTGGATCTGCTTGTGAGCCAGCTTCACTCATAGGACCAGTAAACCCCATCACATTACGAACGCCTTCCGTTTTCATAAATATTTGTTCCACTTGTTTCACCACGGCATCGGTCTCTTCGAGGGTAGTTCCCTTTGGCATTTTAAGTGTCAACATCATCATCGGCACATCTTGCGAAGGCATAAACTCTGTCCCAATCACAGTCAACAATCCGAAAGATGCAACGAACAAAGATACTACCATAAGAAGCGTTTTTTTTCTATTTCGGAGCGACCAATCTAAAACTACCAAATAGCGTTTTCTCAATTTTTCGAACCTTGTTTCTTTTCGCTCTTTATTGTTATTTTTGAAAATCGTGGAAGCAAGAGCTGGCACAATAGTAAGTGCTACAAAAAGTGAAGCAGAAAGTGCAAAAGCAACAGTGAGAGCCAATCCGCGCACAAGGGTACCCGTCATTCCTTCCGAAAATAACATTGGAAAAAATACCGCAATCGTGGTTAAGGTCGATGCTGTGATTGCCATGGCAACTTCCGTTGCACCAATTTTGGCTGCTTCTTTCTTGGCAAGTCCCAATTCCATCTGACGGTAAATATTTTCGATAACTACAATCGAGTTATCGACCAACATCCCCACCCCGAGGGCAAGCCCGCCGAGTGTCATAATATTCAAAGTGAAATTTGCTAAATAAATTGGTACAAATGTAGCCACTACCGATATTGGAATCGCAAGCGAAATCACAAGCGTTGGACGCCAATTTCGCAAAAAATAGAACATCACAATAATTGATAATAACCCACCGATAATCAGATTCATCGAAGCGGCATTAGTGGTTTTGCTAATCGGACGACCCATATCCATAACATTGTGAAATTCAATTTTACCTTCGTATTGAGTTTTTATCTCATCAAGTTTTTTGAAAACATTTTTTACAACCGTCAAAGTATTTGCCCCAGATTCTTTAGAAATCATCATCATTGATGTATCTTTGCCATTTGTACGAATCGTGTTGCGGTGTTCTTTGAAACCATCTTGAACAGTCGCAATATCATTCAAATAAATTGTATTCCCCATTTTCGTAATCTTGATGGGCGTGTTGGCAATTTGCTGTATTGAGCTGTATTGAGCCACCGTTCTAAGTAAAAATTCATCTTTCTTGTTTTGAATGTGTCCCGCTGGCATATTGAAGTTTTGCATGCGAATAATCTGTACTACTTCATCAATCCCAATGTTAAATTGCTCCAATTTTTGTTTATCAATAATGATTTGTTTTTCGAGGACATCACCACCCACTACATTTACAGAAGCCACTCCGTTCGCTTGCTTCAGCTTTGTAGCAATATCATCTTCAAGAATTTTCCGCAACTCATAAGTATTTTCGAGACCTGTAACACCAAACATTAGAATTGGCATTTGGGAAAGATTAAATTTCATCACCATCGGACGCGAAACGCCATCTGGTAAGTAATCCACAAACTGATCAATTACATCTCGCAAATCCTGAGCAGCAAAATCGAGATTGGTTCCCCAGTCGAATTCTAACATAATAAGCGATGTATTTTCCGAACTGATAGATTGCACATTTTTTATATTTTTTACTGTAGAAACTGCCATCTCCAAATTTTTCGTAACCATCTCTTCCACATCAATAGAAGAGGCGCCATCGTAAGTTGTGATGATGGATACAACGGGATAATCCATATCTGGGAACATTTCCAGACCCAATTTTGTGAGTGAAATTCCACCCACGATGAGGACGAGAATCGTCAACATCAAAACAGTTATTTTTCTATTTACCGAAAATTCTGCTAATTTCATAGTAAGCTCCGTTTATTTAATTTTCACTTTACTTCCGTTTGAAAGTCCGATATTACCGATAATAACCACCTTTTCACCGGTACTTACACCACTAACTATTTGAATTTCTGCTTCATTTTCCAAACCTGTTTGCACGGTTCGCAATTCTGCAACACCATCATTTACAACAAAAATAGTAGTTTCATTTATCATCGCTTTTTGGGGAATTGCAAGTGCATTTTCAGCAAATTTAGTAATAACTTTTAAACGAGCAAACTGATTATGTTTCAAAAGATTGTCTTTATTTTGGAAGGAAATTTCAACTGGAAATGTGCCACTCATTCTATCGGCTTCTGGTGAAACAAAACTAATTTTACCAAAAATTTGTTGATTATTAGATTCTAAAACGACTTTTTGATTTAATGCAATTTTGGTAATATCTTTATCGGAAACTTGGATTTTTGCTTTCATTTCATCCAAATTCACCAAACGAATGAGAGCCGAGTTCATCATTGAATTGAAAATTTCGCCCTCTTTTTGAGTTATATTTGTAATCATTCCGCTGAGCGGAGCACGAATTTCAATATTTTCTAACATTGCATCGTATGAAGTTTGAGTAACTTTGAGAGCGGTTTCAATCTCTTCAAAAGTTGCCAAATCAATTGCACCTGTTTTCTGTAATTTTTGCATTCTCTCAAATTTTTTCTGTAAATTATCTAATTGGGTTTTCAATTGGGATAAGCTACTTTCGTTCATTTTCACAAGTAAGTCGCCAGTTTTTACCACATCGCCAACTTTCACGAAAATTTGCTCGATTTTTGCTGGAATTACGGGTGTGATATTGGCAGTTTTTACTGCTTCCAAAATTCCTGAAAATTCGATGAATTCCCAAAATTCTTTTTGGACAACTTCTTCTACAAATACATTTCTCGCACCAAAAGTCAGGTTTTTATCTGCTTTTTTTTCTTTTTTACAACCAAACACAATTATTGAAATTGCGATTATAACTATAATTTTTTTTAACATTTTTCTCACTCCTATTTTAAATATTTTTTAATTTCTTGTTCTGCTAAAATGCAATCATAATAAGCGTTCACAACTGACATTTCACTACCAAATAACATCGTATCTGCATCGAGAATTTCACTATTGGTAACCATTCCCTGCTCAAAAAGTTCGTTAATAATTTTGTGATTTTCTTTAGCAAAATCCAACGCTATTTTACTATCGTTTACCGTTTGTGTTTTCGTTTGTAAATTACGAAAAGCACTTTCCGCACCGATAAGAATATTTTCTTCCGCAGATGCGGAGAGCAATTTCGCTTTTTTCATCTCATATTTAGCAGATTGTAAATTTGCAAAATTTGTGCCACCCGAAAATATTGGCACAGAAAACATCGCCATCAAATTCCAACTATCATCGCCATTTCCGAGTTTTAGCTCAAATTTGTCTGCACTAGCAATTTGGTAATCAAATTGTAAATTTAAGGAAGGCAAAAAACTCCCTTTTGCCATTGTTACCGCAGTTTTTGACATTTTATTTGTAGTTTTCAACATTTGTAAAATTGGATTTTGAGCTTTAACTTTAATCAAATATTTTTCAATATTTTCAGTTGAAATTTGCATATTCAGTTTAGCAATTTCAATTTTGGTAGGAAGCTCATTTTTCCCAATTAAATTTTTCCACATTGAAATTAAAGTTACGAGATTATTTTCAATTTCTTGCAACGCTGTTTTCTCGTTTTGCAATTTAACTTGCCACTGCAAAACATCAGTTTTCTTCATTAAACCTGCTGAAAATTTCTGTTCCACTTGCTTCAAATGCAGAGATGATGAACGAATACTTTTCTCTGATAAAATTTGCAAATCTTGTAGTTTGAGAATGTTCAAATAAAGTGCTGCCACCTGAAATGCGATGTCATTCTCTTTGTTCTGCAAGTTATAAATTGTCTGCTCTTTGGCAAGTTTAGCAAGTTGATAGCCCAAGATCATTTTTCCACCATTAAAAACGGGCTGCTGCACCGAAAATTTATTGGTGAAAGTGGTTTGATAGAAAGCACCACCCATCGCTGATGGCGAAAATGGCATCGAACCAATCGGCATTCCATCAAATCCAAAAACGGGAATTTCCAGAATTTCATTTGCGGAATCATAAGTTTTACCATCAATCTGCACTGCAACCGCATTGAATGACGCTTTCGGTAACCAATTTGTGATGGCACTTTTCCGTTGCCACTCTGCTGATTGCACTGCGTTTTGTTCTGTAAGAATTTCTTTGTTATTCTGCAACGCAAAGCCAATGCTTTCACCGAGTGTGATTGTTTCGGCAAAAATACTCATTGTAAAAAATAAAATTGCCAACAACATTGTTTTTTTCATTTTTTCTCCTAATAATTTCTATTTATTTTTTTCAATTCCCTGCATAATGATTTCTAAAACACCATCAACCTCTTTTTCATAGTCCATTTTAACATCGAACGCCAAAAAAGCGTGCCCCATACCGATGGTGATACTCGCTAACATTCTGGCAACGGTGAGAGTCGATATTTCCCGAAAAACACCTATTTTCACACCCTCTTTCAAGACTTGTGTTAATCCATTAAATTCTAACTGAAGATTTTCTTTTTGCATTTTGAACATAATCTCGCGGTAAATTTTTGGAACATCATCTTTTTGGAAAATATCGAAATACTGTTTCATCTGATGAAATGATTGCAACCGAGTTATCATGTAAGTTCTAATTTTTGCAATTGGTGTTTTTTCACATTCAATTTTAGTATGAATTTCTAAACGGATTTTCTCCACATCTCGCTTTAACATTGTTATGAAAATTTCCTCTTTATTTTTGAAATAGTAATAAAGTGCTGTTTTTTTGATGCCACACTCTTTAGCAATATCATCGAGTGTTATTTTTTGTAAACCATATTTTTGGAATACACTTGATGCGGCTGTTAAAATTTCTTTTTTTTTCATGCTTTTCCCTTTTTATGTTTTTGAACTTTTGATTATAATGTTCAAATT
>CAYQOZ010000076.1:6237-7457 GCA_964419355.1 uncultured Candidatus Cloacimonadota bacterium
TTTTTACCATAGTTTTACTGTAATTTTTTATAGCACCACATCTACCTGTAAGCCAAGGTTTGATTTTAGATTCCATACCTATTTTCCAAGTACCAAGTGGTCCCATTTGTGATATTTCTGTTGAAATCATGATTGGATCAAAGTCTTCATCATATTCAGTTAATATTTTTCCCATACCAAAAAGTTGAATATCAAAAAGAACTTTTGTTTCCTTACTAAGATCATACCCAATAATAGCATCAACAATTACTGCTTGTGAATTTATTGTATATAAATCAGTATCTTCGCCATCTGTATTTTCTGTATCGAGAGCTTCTTTTTCCATTTCTAGTTTAATTTCAGGAATAATATTAAAACCAAATAATTCAAATGGTAAATAACGGAAACTTGCATCTAATTCAGAAAAGCGTTTTGTTTCTCTATCATCCCCTTCTTTTACATCATAATTGTAGCCTGGAACTTTGTAGTTAAACCCAAAATCTAAGCTTGAGTTAGATACACCAAATCCAAATCCTACAATTGATGCCTCTTCTATTGCACTATTATCTTCATACATATCAGAACCATAAACAATGTTCGCACCTAAATTTAAACTATTAAGCTTAATTCCGTATTGTAATGACAAAGATTTTTGAAGATTAATATTTGTTCCTTCAATCTCAGTTACTTCACCATTCAAATTAAGCCCAAATACACCAGGTCCAAGATCTAAAACGATACCTGCTTTGTAATCATTATCAGCACCTACTGTTCCCATACTAGACCAGAAATAGTTAGTAAAATTTGTTCTTAAACCAGGATATGTGCCAACTTCACTGGCATCACCAAAACTAATATCACCCATCGTTGCAACTCTTGTACCAGACGCAAACAAACTTCCTACAACCAACAAACTAACTAACACTAAAAGTGTTTTTTTCATAATCTCTCCTTTTTAAAAAACTTTTTTTTAATTTTGATACTTTTTTTAAAAAAAAATTAACACACAAAATAAAAAATCAATCACTGCGACATTAACATACCAATAACCAATCATTTCGACATTAACAATCCATGTAGCACACATAATTCAAAGATAAATTAATTGTCAACTACTTTTAGTATTAATCTAAATCTATAATAAAAAACGCTCTCCCTGCAGGGAGAGCGCTTTAATTTCTGTTTTACAGAAATTTAGAATTTGAAGCCTAAATCAAGTACTAATGTATCTGCATTACGAT
>CAYQOZ010000077.1:0-7305 GCA_964419355.1 uncultured Candidatus Cloacimonadota bacterium
AATGAAGAGATGGTCGCTCGCACAGAAGTGCTTTTGTATTCGGCAAGTAGAAGTCAACACACCGCAGAATGGATAATTCCTTTATTGAAAAATGGAAAAACTGTTATTTGCGATCGCTATTATGATTCAACCTTGGCATATCAGGGAGTAGCTCGCAAGATAGATAGAAAGGTTATTGACAATATAACCAAGTTCGCAACTTTTGATTTGAAACCGGATATCACTTTTCTAATTGATCTTCCTGCAGAAATAGGTCTTTCCCGAATTTCTGAAAAAGATGCGGATAGATTGGAGAGAGAAAATATCCAATTTCATAAAAATGTGAGGAATGCATTTTTAGATTTGGCAAAAACAGAAAAAAATCGATATCTCATAATTGACGGAGCAAAATCGATTGAAGAGATAAATTTCGAGATTATTGAAAAATTTGAAAAGAGGAAAAAATGATAAGATGGAATAAAGCAAGTAAAATAATTGTATCAGTTAGCGTGATTGGATGGTTAGTGATTGGAATTATATTTTTAAGTGAGAATATTAGTGCCGAAAATAAAGAGACAAACATTTATGAAAAATTAAGATTATTCAATGAAGTGCTCTTCAAAGTTCAAGAAAATTATGTGGAAGATGTAGATATTAATGCACTTTTCGATTCGGCAATTAAAGGAATGCTCAAAGAAACTGATCCGCACACAACCTATTTTCCACCTGATGAATTTGAAAAATTCACAACTGAGACAAAAGGTGAATTTGGCGGTCTGGGAATTTCTATCAGCAAAAGAGGAGATTATATTACTGTGGTAGCACCAATCGAAGGAACTCCAGCCTATCGGATGGGAATTCTGGCTGGCGATAAAATTTCTAAAGTTGATGGAGAAAGCATCGTGGGCGTTGACACAGATAAATCTATCAAGTTGATGCGCGGTGAGCCAGGAACAAAAGTGGTTATCACGATTATTAGACCGGGAGTAGAAGAGCCTCTTGAGTTTGAAATTGTCCGAGATATTATTAAAATCGATAGTATTCCTTACGCTTTTAAATTGGAAAATGGAATTGGTTATATTCGCATAAGACAGTTCAATTCCAACACAACAAAGGAGTTACGAGAAAAACTTGATGAGCTGGAAGCACTTGGAATTCGTGGATTGCTAATTGATCTTCGATTCAATCCGGGTGGACTTTTGGGTGAAGCTATTGATACAGTTAATGAATTTATCGGTATGGATAAATTAGTGGTATTCACAAAAGGTCGCTCAATAGAAGCTAATCAAGAACATTATACACGCTACAATCGCATTAGAACGGGTTATCCGGTGATGGCCCTAATAAATGGTGGTTCTGCAAGTGCTTCAGAAATTTTTGCAGGTTCGCTTCAAGATTGGGATTGTGGACTTGTGGTAGGTGAGACATCATTTGGAAAAGGTTCGGTGCAGAGATTATTCTCACTTTCAAATAGAAGTGGAGTCAAAATAACAACTGCCAAATATTTTATTCATTCTGGAAGATGTATTCACAAAGATTTGAATGATAAACTCCTTACTGATGATAGAGTGATAAATGGAGATATTTCCGAAGAAGAAATTGAGGAGATGCAGGAAGAAGCTGAAGAAGAAAGCAAAAAACAAATCTATTATACGGAAGCTGGCAGAGTGGTTTATGGTGGTGGTGGTATCACACCTGATATTGAAATTGAACAATCTCGCCTGACAAATTTCGAAGTTGAAATTAGACGCAAAAATCTTATTTTTGATTATTCTGTAGATTATTTGCAAAATAATAATGATGTGAATTTGAACTTTTTTGCTGACGAAAATTTGGTTTCAGAATTTTTGGGTTATGCAAAAAATAAAGAAATTGAATATGAGCAAGCCGATTTGGATAGTGCTTATACTTGGATTCAAAATCAATTGACCAGCAACATTATTGGCAGGAAATTTGGAGAGGAAGAACGCTATCGAATTTCTATCAAAGAAGATACCCAATTGCAGGAAGCGATTGAAATATTTAATGATTATCCAACTTTGGAGATGATGTTTGACTTTTCAAATAAATTGAAAAATGAAAAACCTTAATTTATCGGAGTTAATTTATTAATTGGTAATTCAAAAAGCTCCATTTGCTCGTTGGTAATCAATAAAGTTTCATCATCGTCAAAACAAATGGCTTCACATTGTTTGGCCGAAATTGGCAGCCAGCTAATTTTACCTTCAAAATAGTTGCCGTCTTCTGCTTCGAATAACCAAATGTTATTGTAGGTAAGGATTGCGAGTTTGTTTCCGTCAACTGAAGCATCAGCAGAAGTAACCATTCCTTGAATATCAAAAGTTCCGATTTTAGTTACAGGATTATTTTCGAGCGGGTTCATTTGTTCAAATTTATATAAAACTGTTTTGGTATCTGTTCGGTGTTTGGTAAGCAAATATAATTTATCTTTCGCCCAAAAAATTGCTTCACAATCAAAATTATTGGGAATTGCAGGAAACTCTTTTTGCTCGGGATAATAGAATCTAATTTTTTGAGAAATTCTGGTTATGCCGGTTACAAGCGGATTTGGGTCTGGTATAATGTAGATTGCTAAATCTCTTCGCATATTTTCATTATTGCCACAAGCTCCGATATAAATATTTCCATCATTATCAACTGCCATCTCTTCCCAATCAATATTCACAGCATCACCGATAAAAATACCGCCATCTTTTTCTTTATACCATCCAGCTCGATAAATCTCTCCATTTCGGTTGATTGGGAAAATTCTGTTTTTTGAACCAGAATCGTTCAAAGTCCAATAAAGATTATCCCAAGTTCTACTTTTTACGAGTGCAGAAGATTCGTCAATATCAGCAAAATCGAAAGTGGAAAAAGGAGAGAGAATTACAGTTTCAATTTTTGGCAATTCAACGCTATATTCCGGTGTAGTTCTTGGTGCACAGGATAACAACAAAATCAAAATAAAAAGCAAGAAATTAAGTTTTTTCATTTTCTGCCTCTTTTTTTTCTTCCTTCTCTTTCTCTTGTTCTTGGATTTCTTTCTCTTTCTTTGCCTTTTCTTTTTTCTTTTTGGCTTCCAATTTTGCTTCTTTGTCAGCTTTTTTTATCTCATCGTTTATCGCTTTAATTTTCTGGAATTTTTCTTTAACGATTTCTTCATCTTTTTCAGAAATATATTTCAAACTAATTTTAAATATTTCATCAGCATCAAGAGTTTCTTTTTCCAGTAACACCTTTGCTAATTTTTCCAAGAGTATTTTTTTGTCTGTTAAAATTTCGACAGATTTTTTGTGTGCTTTTGTTACTAAACCTTTAATTTCACTATCAATTAAGTTTGCTGTTTTTTCACTAATTTGATTATGTTGGGAAATATCTCTTCCCAAAAACATTTGTTTCTCTTTTTTTGAAAGAGAAATAGGACCAATTTTTTCGCTCATTCCCCAACTGCAAACCATTTGTTTTGCAATATCGGTTGCTCTCTCAATATCATTGGAAGCACCTGTGGAAATTTCATTAAATATAACTTCTTCTGCTGAACGCCCACCCAATAATCCTATCAAAGATTGTTCCATATAATTTTTTGAATAGTAGGTTTTGTCTGTTTGTAGGAAATGAGTTGCACCACCAGTAAAGCCTCTCGGAATAATTGTTACTTTGTGGATTGGTTCGACTTTTTCCAGAAACATAGAGCAAAGAACATGCCCAATTTCGTGAGTTGCCGTAATTTTTTTATCCTCTTCGGTAATGACCCTACTTTTTCTGGCTTTTCCCAAAGTAACTTTATCTTTTGCTTCTTCAAAATCGTCCATCTCGATTTCTTTTTTACTTTTTTTAGCTGCCAATAATGCCGCTTCATTGACGAGATTTGCCAAATCTGCTCCACTAAATCCCGGAGTTACGCGGGCTACGATATTTAGTCGAACTCCAAGTGAAATGGGAAGTTTTCTTGTATGCACTTTCAAGATTGCTTCTCTTCCTCTAATGTCGGGAAGATCAACGATTATTTGTCTGTCGAAGCGACCGGGTCTGAGTAATGCAGGATCAAGAACATCTGGTCTGTTCGTTGCAGCGATAATTATCACAGAATCATTTGGGTCAAAACCATCCATTTCGACCAAAAGCTGATTCAAAGTCTGTTCGCGTTCATCATGTCCTCCACCGAGACCAGAGCCACGATGTCTTCCCACGGCATCAATTTCATCAATAAAGGCGATGCAAGGTGAATTTTTTTTGGCAGTTGCGAACATATCACGAACTCGCGATGCTCCCACACCAACAAACATTTCCACAAAATCTGATCCACTTATGCTATAAAATGGAACTTTTGCTTCGCCGGCAATCGCTTTTGCCAACAGAGTTTTTCCGGTTCCGGGTCTTCCCAAAAGCAGAACTCCACGCGGTATTCTTCCGCCTAATTTTTGGAATTTTTTGGGATCTTTCAAAAAATCTACAATCTCTTCTAATTCTTCTTTTGCTTCTTCCACACCGGCAACATCGTCAAAAGTAACTTTTGTTTTACCGTCCACATTCAGTTTTGCTTTACTCTTTCCGAAACTAAATGCTTTGCCGGCTCCGCCGCTCATTCTCCGCATTAAAAAAATCCAAATTCCAATAAAAATCAAAAATGGAAACCACGATAAAAGGAGACCAAAAAGTTTTGAGGGCTTTTGAGAATTGATATTGACATCATGCGAAATAAGTTTTTCAGTGAATTCTGAATCTGGATAAAATGGCAAATAAGAACTAAATTTTTTATTGTCTGTTGAGACGATTTGAATTTCTTTATCGTTAATATTCACGCTGTTAATTTGACCATTTTTATACATATTTTCAAATTCGGAATAGGTTATTTCGGTTGTATTATTTCCCATTTTTGAAATCTGATACATCACGATAATCAGCAAAAATAACACAATCCAGAATGTAATTGATTGCGATTTTTTCATTTTTGGTAATTGATTTTTGAAGTTCTTTTTATTATTTTTATCTTCGTTGTGCATTATGAATAAATCTCCCTTTTTAGAATACCAATAAATGGTAAATTTCTGTATTTTTGAGCAAAATCCAAGCCGTATCCAACCACAAATTCATTGCCAATATTGAAACCAACATAATCTATTTTTATATCTGTTTTATGAGCTTTTGGTTTGTCTAATAAAGTACATATTTTTACAGAATTTGGATTATGTTTCATAAAATATTCGTTAATATATTTCAGTGTTAAGCCACTATCAACAATATCTTCCACGATGATTATATCGCGTCCGAAAATATCAGTGTCGATATCTTTTTTTATCTTTACAACTCCCGAAGATTTTGTGCTGTTTCCGTAACTTGAAAGCGACATAAAATCTATTTCAACAGGAATGGTTATCTTTTTTACCAAATCTGAAACAAATATCACAGCACCTCTCAAAATGCAAATTATTACTGGTTTTTTGCCAGAATATTCTAAACTAATTTGGTCAGCAAGTTCCTGCACTTTTTTCTGCAAAGTTGCTTCATTAATAATAATTTTTTCTAAATCATTTTTCATTATTCATCAAAACAAGATTATTGTTTAGCTCCTTTTTACGAACCCACTCTTTGAGCAGATCTCAACTTTTTTTGCGTTTTCTTTTCAACTTTTAACATCAAAATATTTTTTGTGTTTTCTGATGTTGCCACTCGATTATCAATTCTGTGTCCACAAATCCAAATAATTTTATCTTCGTCACAGAAAATCAAAACATTGTTCCTTTCAAATTTTGGAACTTTTTCGTCAATGAAAAACTGCTTCAATTTTTTATTGTGTTGCATTCCCAAAGGTGTGAAAAAATCTCCTGCTTTTCTGTGCCTAATTTGCAATGGAAAAGTAATTTTATCGAGGTCAAAATAAGCAGTTTGTTTTTCGCGAAGTTTATGTTTCGGTGGAAGTATTTTTAGTTTTTTCATACTGATACGATAATCCTCAAAAGTCAGTCTGTTACGAAGATAATCGATGATTTTAGAATTATTCACATTACTATTATCAGCAAGATTTTTATTAGTGAAAATCATTTCATCATACTCTTTGAAAACATAAATTTTATTGGGAAGATTCAATTTTTTACTACCGTTTGAATTTAGAATATCTTCAATCTCTTCAAAATTTGTATGATAAAAATCTTTTGCATCATTATTCAATCTTGAAAATAATTCTCGGTAAATGTAGAATCGAAGCACCGATTTAATTTTTTTTAAAGTGGGAATATCGAGAGTGAACGAATTTTCATTTTTCTTTTTCAAGGCACCTCTGAGTCGTCTTTTTGCCAACATTTCCAAAATATCATCGGTTTGGCTAAAAATTGTGGTGGCATTGTAAAGTTTATCAATCACATCAGAATTGATGTTTTTTTGAATCCACGGAATGAGCTCATTTCTAATTTTATTGCGAGAAAATTTATTCTCTTGGTTGGAAAGATCTTCTCTCCAAATAATATTGCGTTCATTAAGAAAGTGCTCAATTTGCTCTCGCGAAAATGGTAAAAGCGGATGAACCACCTTTCCAATTTGGGGTGCGATACCCTGAATCCCAGTGTATCCTGCACCGCGAAATAACCTAAATAACATGGTCTCAACCTGATCTTTTCGATTGTGTCCCAACACGATTTTATTTACATTATAGAGTTTTTCTAACTTTTTGAAATATTTGAATCTAATTTTGCGGGCAGAATTTTCTATTCCAGATTTTGAATTAAGTTTTACATCTTTGATAACGAGAGAAATATTGCGTTCGAAACAAAAGTTCTTCACAAATTCTTCATCTTTTTTGGAATCTTCATCGCGTAAATTATAGTTAATATGTGCAGCAATTAGAAATAATCTATACTTTGATTTCACCATCCATAATGCTTGCAAAAGTGCAGTAGAATCAGCACCACCAGAAAATCCAATTAGAATTCTGTCATTCTTTTTGAAAAACTTTTTTTCTAAAATGAATTTATCAAAACGCTCAATGAAACCTAAATTTCTTCCCATTTCCTTTCCTTTACGAAATGTCTAAACTCAAAAATTCAAATAATTCCTATCGTGTCAAATAAAAAGCTTGTAAGAATTTGGATAATAAATTATTTGGAACACAAATAATAAAATATATTCAAAAGGAGATTTAGATGAAAAAGTTATTACTTTTGGGTGATGAAGCTATTGCTCAAGGCGCTTTAGATGCGGGTTTATCTGGTGCATATGGTTATCCAGGCACGCCATCTACAGAAATTGTAGAATATATCCAGCGTAATCCAGAAGCAATCGAAAAAAATGTACATCGAACTTGGTCGGCAAATGAAAAAACAGCTCTCG
>CAYQOZ010000078.1:0-7266 GCA_964419355.1 uncultured Candidatus Cloacimonadota bacterium
TTGATAGGTCACAGGTGTAAGCACAGCAATGTGTTCAGCCGAGTGATACTAATATATCGATCGCCTTACATTTTATTTAATTTCTCTATCGCACTTCTTTATTTGATATCGGAAGACAGATTTTAAAAACTTCCGAAGATATAAAAGTAAAAGTATTTAGTGATGGTGGTAATAGCGGTGAGGCACCACCTGTTCCCATCCCGAACACAGAAGTTAAGCTCACCCGCGCCGATGGTACTGCATGGGCGACTGTGTGGCAGAGTAGGTCGCCGCCATCACTAAATACTTAAAACTTTTGTAAAAAACTCCCTTTTAGGGAGTTTTTTACGTTATATTACAACAATAATTTTACTTTTGATAATTTAAAAGCAAATAATCATTGCTCAAAAAACTGTAGTTCCAATCTTTGACGAAAGCTAGGAGGTAAGGTTGGAAGATTTATTTATTGAAGAAGAGATTAAAAAAATCCGGGATGAAATTGCACATCATAGTAAACTTTATTATCAAAAAAATCAACCAGAAATTTCTGACTACAAATTTGACCAACTGGCAAAACGATTAGAAAATTTAGAAAAAAAATATCCCCAATATAAAATTAAGAAATCTCCAACCAAAAAAGTAGGTTCCGATATTTCCAAAAATTCTAAAATTATTCCACATAAAATGCGAATGTATAGTTTGGATAATGTCTATTCGATTGCGGAATTACAAACTTATTTGCATAAAATTGCGGTCGAAATTGGTTTTTTCCCGAAGGTAATTTTAGAACATAAAATTGATGGATTTACGATAAATTTATTTTATGAAAATGGCGTTTTGAAATATGCTACAACTCGCGGTGATGGCTTTGAAGGGGAAGATGTAACGGCGAATGTAAAGATGATAAAATCAATTCCGCAGAAAATAGATTATCAAAAAGCGATTGAAATTCGTGGTGAAGTTTTTTTGCCAATTTCTGAATTTGAAAATTTGAATAAATTGCGTTCTGAAAATGAACAAAATACTTTTGTAAACCCACGCAACGCCGCCGCTGGAACAATTAAATTGAAAGATTCATATAAAGTTGCAACACGAAATTTAGATTCATTTATGTATGCAGTTGGATTTTTTGAAAATCTCGAAATATCGTCTCAAAATGAGCTTCTACAATTTTTAAAAGACAATAAATTCAGTGTTAATAAACAATATTTTGTTTCGGATAATTTTGCCGAAATTGAAGAATATTGTCAAAAATGGGAAAATAAACGAAGCTTTTTAAATGTCGAAATTGACGGAATTGTTGTGAAAATAGACGATTTTGAAATTCAGCAAAAATTGGGATTTACTTCCAAATTTCCAAAATGGGCGATAGCCTTTAAATTCAAAGCAGAAGAGAAAGAAACGCAACTTTTGAATGTGAAATTTCAAGTTGGTAGAACAGGAGCAGTTACGCCAGTTGCAGAGTTAAAGCCAGTTTACATCTCTGGTTCAACGGTTTCTAATGCTACTTTGCACAACGAAGATGAAATAAAAAGGCTTGATTTGAAAATTGGCGATTTTGTTACCATCATCAAATCTGGTGAGATAATTCCAAAAATAATTAAAGTAAATCTGCCAAAACGTTCTCAAAATGTTGTTGAAATTCAGTTTCCAAAAGTGTGTCCCGCTTGCAATACGCCTCTAAAAAAAGAGGAAGATGGTGTAATTATTTATTGCAATAACATCAATTGTCCTGAACAAATTTTAAGGCGAATTCAGCACTTTGCATCGCGGCAAGCAATGGATATTGAAGGATTGGGAGAGGCAGTTGTGAAGCAACTTTTGAAGGATGATATGATATACAAAGTTGAGGATATTTACCATCTTGATTATGATAAATTTCAAACTTTGGAAAAACAAGGAAAAAAATCTGCCGAAAATTTAGAAAGAGCTATCAATATTTCTAAAAAGCAAAAATTTAATAAAGTTCTTTTTGGATTAGGAATTCGTTTTGTGGGCGAAAGAACCGCAAAAATATTAACAGAAAATTATCGAAATATCGATAATTTGATTGATGCAGGATTTGATGAGTTAATCGAAATTGAAGAAATTGGTGAAAAAATAACTCGCTCCATAATTGATTTTTTCCAAAATGAAAAAAACCTTAAATTAATCGAAAAATTAAAAGAAGTTGGTGTTAATTTTCAAAGTGAAAGTATTGTAAAAAGCAATAAATTAAGTGGTAAAAAGTTTCTTTTTACCGGAGCATTACAGAAATACAAAAGAGCCGAAGCAGCAGAATTAGTCGAAAAAAATGGTGGAAAAACGATTTCAACTGTCAGTAAAAATTTAGATTATTTAGTGATTGGAGAAAATCCAGGATCTAAATTAGTCAAAGCTCAAAAAATCGATTCAATTAAAATTATTTCCGAAACTGATTTTGAAAAAATGTTAGCAAAAAAATGAAAATCTTAGAACGATATATTCTCAAAGAAAGTTTTAAACCATTCATCATTTCGTTGATGGTAACTACTTTCGTGATGCTACTTGATAAAATTATTGATTTGCTGAGTTTGATTATCGAAAAAAATCTGGGAGCATTCACAATCGTAAAAATATTTGGTTTGAGTTTGCCATTTATTTTTGCGTTAACAGTTCCGATGTCTATTTTATTGGCATCGATTATGTCTTTCGGTAGACTTTCAGTTGATAACGAATTAGTTGCATTTAAGTCAGTTGGAATTAATATTTACACGCTGATGAAACCAACCGTAATTACGGCATTTTTGCTTTCGCTTTTTATGATTTATTTCAATAATCAAATTTTGCCAAACACAAATCATATGCTGAAAAATACAATGATAAAAGCACATTATCGAAAACCGATAACTGCGATAATTCCAGGTGCATTCAATAAATTGAAAAACTATACGATTTTTGCCAAAGAGAGAAAAGAAAATGAATTGAGAGGAGTTGTGATTTATAATAAAGAATCGACAAAATTTCCGCAGACGATTACGGCTCAGCGAGGCGAGATTTTCTTGTCAAATGGTGGGAATAGTTTGAAAGCTGTTTTATCCAGCGGGCAAATGCACGAAAGAAATCCTAAAAAACCAGAAAATTACAAACTCAGTAAGTTCAAAAGATTTACACTAAATCTGCCGGATTTGGGATATAAGATGAACAAAAAAGATTCCGATTATCGTGGTGATCGCGAACTCAGCTCCAAAGCAATGCAAAAAATTGTTGATGAAAAAACGAAAAGAATAATCAGTGAAAATGAAAAATTGGCTGAGATTTCCAAAAATATCAAGGTTCTTGATGAGAATAGTAAACCTAAAATAGTCGAAAAAGAGCTGAAAACATTGAAAAATAAATTTGGAATACATCAAGATAAAATTAAAACTTTGGAAAAAGATATAAATAAATATGAAGTTGAAATCCACAAAAAATATGCGATTGCTTTTGCTTGCCTGATTTTTGTTTTAATTGGAGCTCCAATTGGAATGATGACCAAAACAAGCGGCGTTGGAATGGCTTTTTCTGTAAGCTCCATCATATTTTTAATCTATTACGGAACACTTACTTTGGGTGAAGAATTTGCAGATAAAGGAGTTATTTCACCATTTTTGGCAATGTGGATTTCAAATATTATTTTTGGAATTATCGGAATTTATTTAATTATTATTTCAGTAAAAGAACTCAAAATATTTGATTTGAATGAATTTAAAATAAAAATTATGAAGAAATTAAAATGAAATTATTAGATAAATACGTTCTCAAACAATATATTTTCACTTTTTTGATAATTCTATTTTCATTTTCACTTTTATTTTTGGTTGTTGACATCTCCGACAGATTACCAAGATTATTGCGAAAAGCCGCATCACTTCATTACATAATGCTCTATTTTCTGTCGAAAATGCCTTACTTAATATTGCTCTCTTCACCGGTGATGATACTGCTTTCCGGATTATTTGTGATGAATAATCTTTCCAAATACAACGAGTCTATTGCCATTCGAGCCGCTGGAATTAGCATTATTAGAATGGTGGCACCGCTGATTTGGTTTGGCTTTTTTTTTAGCATTTTTATAATGATTGTTGGAGATTTGGTTTTGCCCAAAGCGGAAGAATATCGAAATTATATCTACACCGAAAAAATTAAACATATGAAAGTGGAAGATAAAAAAATGCGTTCCAATATCAACTATTTGGGAAAAGATAATAACCTCTATTATATTGATTTTTTTGATGGTTATAGAAATATTTTGAAGACGATTGATATTTCTACTTTTGAGCCAGAAATCGGAAACTTAAAAAGAAAAATAACTTCTACTGATGCTATTTGGAAAGAGGGAAATTGGCAATTTAATAATTGTGATATTCGCACTTTCCAAAATGGAAATTTTACAGATATGAAGCATTTTGATGTAACTACAATTGCCGAAGTGGATGTTGCTCCCATCGATTTTATCAAAAGTGCCAAAAAACCAATGTCGATGAATTTTTTTGAATTGAAAAAATATATCGAACGACTGAAAAAAATAGGAGAAAAATATAGCAAAGAATTGGTAGAGTTAAATCTGAAAATTTCATTTCCTTTTGCCAATTTGATAATTTTGCTTTTTAGCGTGCCACTTATTTCTACATCAGCTCGCAGTAAGGGAAGAGGCTTTATATTTGTTATTGGTTTGCTGGTTTGCTTTCTCTATCTTTCTTCATTAAGAATTTGCCAAAGTTTGGGTTACAATGAAATTATATCACCATTTATGGCGGCGTGGTTACCGAATATTATTTTTGCATTTGTTGGCATTATTTTCGTTGTAAAAGCGGAGGTGTAGATGCGAATTTTGATGATTTTGGATAATGAATTTCCGCCAGATATAAGAGTCGAAAAAGAGGCTTTATCACTAATAAAATTTGGTTATGAAGTCATAATTCTTTGTCGCACATCAAAAAGAAAATTATTTTATGAAGAATACAAATCAATCAAAATTTATAGATTTCAAATAAATAAAATTCTAAGAAATAAGTTAGAAGGACTTTATTTGATATTACCATTTTATCGAAAAATTTGGGAATTTCAAATAAATAAAATTTTAAAAATTCATAAAATAGACATTTTACACATTCACGACCTGCCACTTTGTGGTGTGGGTGCAAAAATAAAAAAAAAAAATGGTTGTTTGCTGATTTGTGACCAGCATGAATATTATAGCGATTGGATTGTTCATACTGAAACGTATAACAAATTTCCCGGTAATATAGTTAAAATATTTAGCAAATGGAAAAAATATGAAAAAGATTGCCTTTTACAATCAGATTTGGTAATAACTATCGAAAAACCATTAAAACAAATATATATTGATGAAGTTGGAATTGATTCAAATAAAATTGTTTGCGTACCGAATACTCCGCTAAAATCAATATTTAACGATAAGAATGTTCAGAAAACTATTGTCGATAAATATAAAGAACATTTTGTTATTTTTTATGCTGGAGGTCTCGATACTTTAAGAGGAATTGATATAATTATTGAATCCTTAAAATTAATACAACAAACAATTTCAAATATCAAATTTGTATTTGCAGGGAAAATATATAAAGGGTATAATCCAATTAAACATGCCGAAAAACTGGGAGTTACAAATTTAATAGAATTTGTCGGTTTTATTCCAGTTAACGAAATACCCTCTTATATTGCGGCTTCAGATGTTTGTGTTTTTATTCCTCCCGTTAACAGAGATGAGATTAACAAAACAATTGCAACAAAAATATATCAATTTTTAACTATGAAAAAACCAATAATTGTTAGTCAGGCAAAATTAATGAAAGATTTTATAATTTCAAATAAATTAGGATTAGCTTTAGATGACTATTCAAAAGAAAATTTTACCGAGATGGTTTTGAAATTATACAATAATCTGAATTTGAGGAAGGAAATTTCCCAACATGCTGAGATTATTTTAGAAAATTATTATTGGGAAAAAACGATAAAATCATTTTTAAATAAAATTATTAGTTTTGAGGTGAAAAAAAATTAAATGAAGATTTGTTTAATTGGTAATTTAAATATATTTATCTATAATTTTGCTAAATATTATGTAGAAAAAAAAGGATTTGAAGTATTTTTAATATCGAGAAAAAAAACTAATTATTGCAATAAAGATTTTGGATTTATTAAAATATATTACTTAAAAAGTGAAAAGTTAATCTATAAAATCATTAAAATAAGGCAAATTATTAAAAAAAATAATCCAGCTGTTGTTCATTGTTTTTATGTTGCGAGAGATGCGATTGCTCCGACTTTATTTTTTAGAAGAAAATTCAAATATATCTGTTCTATTTTTGGTAGCGATTTCTATTGGGGTTTGAATAGTTTCAGCAAAAAAATTATTAAAAAAATTACCTTCAACAAATGTGATATCATAACTTTTAATTCTCATCAAATGAAAAAAGATATGATGAATAAATTTCCAAAATTGAACATAAAAAAAATTAGACCGATAAAATTTGGAATTGACTATAATTTGTTTAATAAAGTGGAGCAAAATGAGATTGTAGAATTGAAAAAAAAAATAAATATTACCGATGAAAAAATCATTCTGAGTTTTAGAGGTTTTAAAGATGTTTATAACCAAAAAATTATTATTAAAACGATACCCCAAATTGTAAAATATAATAATAATGTGAGGTTTATATTCATTTTAGGAAATACTAAATTAACAGATATTAATGAATTTATTGCATTTCTTAAAGAAAAAAAAGTGTATGAAAATACTATTTTTATTGAAAATTTTATTTCATCGAATGAGCTTTCATTATTTCTAAATCTTTCTGATATTGTGATAAATATACCCACAACAGATCAATTTGCTCTTTCACTTATTGAGACGATGGCATCTCATACGATACCAATATTAAGCGATTTACAAGTTTATCAAGAAAATTTAGCAAATCATAAAAATGCCATGTTTTTGGATGAAATTAGTGTGAAGAATTTGGGTAGTAAAATTAAATATACACTTGATAATTATGAGAAAATATCTGATAAAATAATTAAAGCAAATAATGCAATTATCAAAAAAGCATTCGACTTTGAATGTCAAATCGAAAAAATTATAGCATTATACAAGTAAGGAATGAATATTTATGATAGATAAGCTGAAAAATACCGCCAAACATACTTTTGTTTACAGTTTAGGAAATCTTTCCACGAAAGTTGTGGGACTTGTTTTATTGCCACTTTACACTGCTAAACTGACGCTTTTAGATTACGGTAAATTCACAATTTTAGAAACAACTG
>CAYQOZ010000079.1:0-7261 GCA_964419355.1 uncultured Candidatus Cloacimonadota bacterium
TCTGATGCGGAAGTAAGAGAACGAGATTATTTTTTCGTAACTGCTTACAATTTCTGGACAGTTTGGCTAGCAATCGGTTCATTTGCTGTAATTGATTATTTTTCCAAAAATAAAATTTTGAAACTTGTTATGGCAATAATTGTATTTGCATTACCGATTTTCAATTTTGCTTCTCAATATCATATTCACGATCGCCATAACGAGTTTATCGCACTCGATTACGGTCAAAATATTTTAAACAGTGTTGATGAAAATGCGATTATTTTCACAAATGGAGATAACGATACTTTTCCCGTTTGGTACGCTCAAGCCGTCTATGATTCAGCAGCAACCGAATATATTCACAAAAATGAACAGCAAAATATTTTTCCAACCAAGTTGACGAATGAACTAATCGATTCAGCAATGCTTTACAAAGACGAACAATGTAAGGGCATTCGGAAAGATGTAACGATTGCGAATTTGAGTTTACTGAATACTTCGTGGTATATCAAACAGCTTCGTGATCATGAAGGGATTGAATTTAATCTTTCAAATTTTGATATCGAAATGTGCCAAGACAGTCCAAAATCTCGATTATATCCTATTAGACTACAGCGTGATGAATTTCTTAAAATAAAGGGTGTCGTGGAAGGCGATGAATTTATCGTGCCTTTCAAAAAAAATACAATTCTTTATGTGAAGGATTTAGCGGTGATTCAAATAATCAAAGATAATTACGGTAAACGCCCCATATATTTTGCGGTTACCACACCAGAAGTCGCAGGCTTTGGTGATTTTTTACAAAACGAGGGAATGGTAGATCGTCTTGTTAGCTCAAAAGGGCGCAATCAATTTGATTTTAAACGTTTGATTACAAACATCGATTCGGTCTATTCGTATCGCGGTGTTTTTGATGATTCGGTGTATAAAGATAAAAATATTTTGCGACTTTTGAATAATTATGGTGCTGCTTTTATGCGTACTTCACAGTATGCTCATTCGGTAAACGATTATGATAATGCTCTCAAATATATGGAAAAATCGCTTGGTTTCATCGAAAAAAAACAACGATTTTATCCAGAAATTTCAAGGTTATACATTGAGGCTTCTTTTTCACTTTTGCAACAGTCGGACAACGAAAAAGCATTTTTATATTTGAAAAGAGCGGTACAATATGATATTCGCAATAAAGAGTGGCCACAAATTATTTTGCGAATTGCTCAATTCAGCGAAAATTATGATGAATCAATTGCTCTTTTGAACACACTTCGCGATTACCAAGATGAATTAGTTTTAGATGAAATCATTGTTCAAATAAATCTTTTGAAAGAGTAAAATGAAACATCATATTTTCATAAAAGGTGCGCGGGAGCACAACCTCAAAAATATAGATGTGAAAATTCCGCGTAATAAATTGGTAGTAGTTACGGGAGTTTCCGGTTCTGGTAAATCGTCGCTTGCTTTCGACACACTTTATGCGGAAGGTCAGCGTCGTTATGTAGAGTCACTCTCGTCCTACGCGCGTCAATTTTTGGGACAAATGGAAAAGCCCAAAATTGATTATGTAGAAGGGCTTTCACCAGCGATTTCTATAGAGCAGAAAGCGGCGAGTAAAAATCCGCGTTCAACGGTGGGAACTGTTACCGAAATTTACGATTATTTACGCATTTTATACGCACGCGTTGGACAACAATTCTGCTATAACTGCGGTAAAAAAGTTGGCTCGCAAACGGTTGACCAATTGGTTGATCATGTTTTGAAAAAGCCCCAAAATACGCGTATTCAAATTTTAGCACCAATTGTTCAAAATAGAAAAGGCGAACATAAAGATGAACTTGAAGAAGCTCGTAATGAAGGATTTGTCCGAGTTAAAATTAATGGAATAATGCACGATTTAAGCGAGAAAATAACGCTCGACAAAAAGAGCAAACATACCATTGACATCGTGGTTGACCGTCTTGTTTTGAAAGATGGAATTCGTAGCCGTTTAATCGATTCAATCGAAACGGCACTTCGTCTTACAAATGGATTTATCAAGTTAGATTTCGTCGATGATGATATTGTCGAAACGCTTTCGGAAGAAAATTTTTGCGCAGATTGCGGGATTGGATTTCCCGAATTAACACCACAACATTTTTCCTTCAACAGTCCGGTGGGAATGTGTAAGACTTGTAATGGACTTGGCACCACGATGGAGTTTGATCCAGATTTGATTGTGCCGAACAAATCACTTTCCATCATGGAAGGTGCGGTGGCACATTGGGGTAAAATGTCGCATAAAAAAACAAGTTGGCAGATGCGTATAATTCAAGCTATGGAGAAAGAATACAGCTTTTCCGCAAAAACAAAATGGCAAGATTTACCGCAGAATATTCGCGATATTATCATGCTTGGAACGAATGAAAAATTACGAATCAAATGGAATTCAAAAAATAGTTTTGGTGAGTTTAATAGTAAAAATGAAGGTCTGATAAATACTTTGAAGCGACGTATGAAAGAGACCACTTCGGAATATATGCGACGCTATTATATGCAATTTATTGGGAATAAATTGTGTCCTGATTGTGGTGGCAAAAAATTACGAAAAGAGAGTTTATCAGTAAAAATTGCTGAAAAATCTATTTCAGAAATAACCGAGTATTCCATCTCGAATGCACTCGATTTTTTCCAAAATTTAGAACTTTCTGGAAATGAAAAAATCATTGCAGAAGAGATTTTGAAAGAGATAAATTCGCGTCTTTCATTTTTGATAAATGTGGGACTTCACTACCTCACTTTGAACCGAAAAGCACCTACACTTTCGGGTGGCGAATCGCAACGAATTCGACTTGCCAGCCAGATTGGAAGTAGTCTCGTCGGTGTGATGTATATTCTCGATGAACCCAGTATTGGTCTGCATCAACGTGATAATAAAAAACTAATTGAAATGCTACTTCATTTGCGAGATTTGGGTAATACTGTGATTGTTGTAGAACACGATGAGGAGATGATTCGGTCTGCTAATCACATCTTGGATTTTGGACCGAAAGCTGGAATTTATGGTGGTGAAATTATCTTTCAAGGTAATTATCAAAAAATTCTAAAATCACAAAAATCTTTAACTGGGCAATATTTGTCTGGTCAGCTCACGATTGAATATCCACCTAAAAGACGCAAGATTGATAATCGCAAAATCAAGATTAAAGGTGCGTGCCAGAATAATTTAAAAAAAATCGATGTGGAAATTCCAGTGGGCTTATTTACTTGCATTACAGGTGTTTCTGGTTCTGGAAAAAGCTCTCTTTTAAACCAAATTTTGTACCCCGCGATGGCAAAAAAAATAAATAGATCATCCGCTAAAATTGGTGCCCACGATAAAATTTCTGGTTTCAAATATTTCAATAAAATCATCAACATTGATCAGCAACCAATTGGTAGGACTCCGCGTTCAAACCCAGCTACTTACATCAAGTTATTCGACCCGATTCGTCAGCTTTTTGCTCAACTTCCGGCTTCTAAATTACGTGGTTATAAAGCTGGTAGATTTTCGTTTAATGTGAAAGGAGGAAGGTGTGAAGCGTGTGGTGGCGCGGGTATAAAGCAAATTGAGATGCACTTTTTGCCAGACATTTATGTAACTTGCGAAATGTGTGGTGGAAAGCGATATAACAACGAAACTCTCGCGGTTAAGTTCAAAGGGAAAAGTATTGCTGATGTACTAAATATGGATGTTCAAGAGGCACTGGAGATTTTCCAAAACGTGCCAAAAATTACCAAAAAATTGCAAACTTTGAAAGAGGTCGGGCTCGATTATGTCAAGTTAGGTCAAGCTTCCACGACGCTTTCTGGTGGTGAAGCGCAACGCATCAAACTTTCACGCGAACTTAGTAAAACAAGCACTGGTCAAACGCTTTATATTTTAGACGAACCGACGACGGGACTCCATTTTGATGACATAAAAAAACTATTGGAAGTGTTGCAACGACTCGTTGCGATGGGTAACACAATCATTGTTATCGAGCACAATCTTGATGTGATAAAATGTGCAGATTACATCATCGATTTAGGACCAGATGGCGGTGAAGAAGGTGGCAAAATCATTGCGAAAGGAACTCCAGAAAAAGTGGCACAAAATAAGAAATCCTACACTGGAAAATATTTGAAAAAAGTTTTGAAATAAGGAGTAAAACGTGAAAAATGAAATTATAGCACTTTACGATAAAACCAAATTTAACGCAAAAGATCGCCAAATATTTGAACAATTTAAACAAAAATTAAACGAAGGAAAAATCCGCTCTGCCGAAAAAATTAATGGAAGCTGGGTTGTGCATCATTGGGTAAAAAAAGGAATTTTAGTCGGTTTTAAAATGGGAAAAATTATCGAGATGCCAATTAGCAAAATGACCCACTTTTTGGATAAAGATACCTATCAAACGCGAAATTTTTCAATTGCAGAAAATATCAGAATTGTACCGGGTGGTTCAGCAGTTCGTGAAGGTGCATTCATTGGCAAAAATGTAGTGATGATGCCACCGATGTATGTAAATGTGGGGGCTTTTGTAGATACTGGCACGATGATAGATTCGCACGCGTTGGTGGGAACTTGCGCCCAAATTGGTAAAAATGTGCATTTAAGTGCTGCTTCCCAAATTGGTGGTGTTTTGGAACCGATAAATGCCAATCCCGTTATCATTGAAGACGATGTTTTTATTGGTGGAAATTGTGGTATTTATGAAGGTGTTTTAATAAAATCGAGAGCGATAATTGCAGCGGGTGTAATTCTCACCGCTGGCACTCCCGTTTATGATGCAGTTAATAAAAAGTATCTTCCAAAAAATGAGGGTAATGCAGTCATAATTCCTGAAAATGCGGTCGTTGTTTCGGGAAATCGACCCTTAAAATCGAATCCAGAATTTTCCATTTATTGCCCAATTATCATCAAATATCGTGATGAAAAAAGTGAAAAATCAGTCAATTTGGAAGCAGATTTGAGATGAAAATTTCTGCCGACCGTATCGCTAACATTGAGCGTTCTAAAATTCGTAAAATTTTTGATAGAGCTCCCAAAAATGCAATAGACTTGGGATTGGGTGAAATCCAATTTCAAACTCCCAAAAATTTGACAGATTATGCAAAAAATATTTTAGATAACGAAACTTTAAAATACACTCCGAATGCTGGACTTACAGAATTACACGAAAAAATAGCTGAACATTACGCAATAAATTTTACTGAAAATATTTGCGTTACAGTTGGTGCAGAGGAGGCAATTTTTGCCACTTTATTTTCGCATTTAAATCCAAATGACGAAGTGTTGTTAGCAAATCCAGCGTTTATCGTTTATGATTCGATTGTGAAAATGTTGGGTGGGACTGCTGTAAAATTTGACCTTGATGCAACAGATAATTTTCGCGTTAATAAAAAATCTTTTTTGCAAAATATTTCTAACAAAACCAAAATTGTAATTTTGAATAATCCTTCCAATCCGACTGGTGTTTCATTCACAAATAACGAAATGAATTTTATCGTGAATGAGTGTAAAAAGCGAGATGTTTTACTAATTGTTGATGAAATTTACAGCGAACTATATTTACAAAATCGCCCAAAATCGTTTCTCAAAATTTACAAAAATGTTATCGTAATTTCGGGGCTTTCAAAGTCGCATTGTATGTCGGGATGGCGGGTTGGTTGGTGCATTTCACAAAATTCTGCATTGATAAAACCTATCATCAAATCGCACCAATTTATTTGCACTTGTGCACCTTCTTTATCGCAAAAAATTGCGGTAAAAGCACTCTCTTTTGAAAATAGTGAAATTCGCGAAAAATTAAGGAAAAATTACAGTTTTGCGAGAAAATGTATTGAAACAAATATTCCAAAATTAAAGATGATAAAACCAGATTCTGCACCATATATTTTTGTTAAAACAGATTTTGACGATGTGCAATTAACCGAAAAATTATTGCGAAACGGTGTAATTGTGATGCCCGGCTCTATTTTTGGTGAAAATGGCAAAACTTTTTTACGGCTAAATTACGGTTTGGAAAAAGGTATTTTGCGAAAAGGTTTAGAAGTAATCGCAAAAAACATTTGACAGGAACTTTATGTAAAATTTCCTTGGAAGAGTAGATATTAAAAGAGGTGAGATATGACTTTAAAAGATGTTGAAAAATATTGGTTAAATTCTTCAAATGATGATTTTGACACTGCTAAAACCTTATTCAATAACAAGAAATTTTCAGCATCAATGTTTTTCTTACACTTATCAGTTGAAAAAATGTTGAAATGTTTAATTGTAAACTTAAAAGAAGAGGAAGCACCATTTACACATAATTTACAGAAATTGGGTATGAATATTAGAAACATTGACAAAGAAAAAATGGAGCTTTTAGCACAAATCACAACCTTTAATATTGCGGCTCGTTATGATGATTATAAAATGAATTTCCATAAAATTTGTGATGAAAAATTTGCAAAAAGGTACTTGATTTTAGGTGAGGAATTGTTAAAATGGCTCAAATCCCAAATGAAATAAAAAAAACAATATTGAAATTTAAAGCTGATATTCAAAATGATTTAAACATTAAAAAAATAATTCTATTTGGCTCGTATGCAAAAGGAAATTATACAGAAAATAGTGACATCGACGTTTGTGTAATTGCCGAAAATATAGAAAATGATTATCTTGCTTTATTGAAAATTATGCCAAAAGTTATCGAGAGTGATGTACGCATCGAACCAGTAGTATTTTCTCAAAGTGAATATGAAATTCCACTCTCTTTTGGGCTTTTGAAAGAAGTGAAAAAATTCGGCATTGAAATAAATTGATTCTCGAAATTAAAAAAAACATTTGACAGAAATTTTATGTAAATTTTCCTCGAATTGTTAAAAATATGTAACATTAGTTCTTTAAAAAATTAGTTTAAATTTTTGCATTAATTTTACTGTGTTCTGACTTTAGAAATTGCCATTTTTAAAACCGACAGAACAAGTAGAAAGAGTGCGTTCGCGAATGCGGACGCTAACTTTCTACATCTTGTTGGTTGGGTTGGCAATACCTTAAAGTCAGGATGTAACGAAAGTTGCGTCCTTTTTTTATTTTTTAAAAAGGGTGTAAAATAAAAAATAGGGGATATTTATTATGTGCCATTCACCGTAAATTGAGATTGTGATTAAAATTGAGATAGAATTGTAATTCTTGCGAAAGTAAGAATAAAATTGAAGTTAAAAAAATCGTTAAAAAAACAAAATTTAAGGAGCTTTAAAATGAAAAAGATAATTATGATTTTAACAATAGCAA
>CAYQOZ010000080.1:0-7226 GCA_964419355.1 uncultured Candidatus Cloacimonadota bacterium
GCAATCTGCCAAGCATCATTATCTACTTTTTTATCAATTCGGTAACCCGCTTCGCTGTTACAATTATCTTGCCAGTTCAATTTAATCGAGTTTATATTTATGACAGTGTAGGTAAGCTCGGTGGGTGCCCAATCTTCGGGGTCAACTTCCGGGTCATACGGATTATTAAACGGTTGCGTCTCGCTACAAGCAAATACGGTTAACAATAAAATGCTTAATATTACTAATTTTAAAAAATTCATTTTTACTCCTTTATTTTAATCAACAAAAATATTTTTCACACACCCCGTCGCTCTGCGACACCCCTCTGGAAGAGGGGAATCTTTTAATCTCCTCTTGAGAGGAGTACGGCGTTAGCCGGGAGGTGTGTTCTCCTTTATCCATTCCTTCAAAAAATCTAAACATCCATTCAAATTTTGTTTAACATCTACATCACGAAAATGAATAACCCTTATACCGAGATTTTCTATCTTTCTTTGTCGCATTTTATCGTATCTCACTTTATCATTATGAGTTACACCATCAATTTCAATAGCTAACATCAATTCAGGACAGAAAAAATCTACAATGTAATTATCAATAGGTTTTTGACGATGAAAATCGTAACCCAATTTTTTGTTCTTGATCTGTAACCAAAAAAGAACTTCTGAAAGAGTTGAGTTATTACGCAAATATTTAGCTCTCTCTTTCAATTTTAAATTATACTTTAGCATTTTTCACACACCCCGTCGCTCTGCGACACCCCTCTGGAAGAGGGGAATCTTTTAATCTCCTCTTGAGAGGAGTACGGCGTTAGCCGGGAGGTGTGTTGTTTTACTTTCATACACTCTACTTCACGCTTTTTATTTTCACAAAATTATAGATGCTATACGCAAGTGGCACCAATGAAACAGTGTAAGTAACATCGCGTAAGCTTTGTAAACTTTCGTATTTTTCTCTTTTATCTGTGCAAATATCATTATCAGCAGCGGATACATATTCATCGTAAGTTGCATCTGCGGAAATGTTAAAATAAACACCAGCTCCGGCAATAAGAACACTGCCAACTGCACCGAGTAAAGTTTGTTTTTTGTGGAAATTTTTCTTTGCCAAGATGCTACCTTCGTAAGTTTGCATTTCAAAGATTATCTTCTTTTGTTCGCTCTCTTTTAATGAGATATTTTGGGTCATATCCAAAAAATCGGGGTGTTTGAGGGTAATATTGTAATTACCATAAAGGAGTGGCAAAACAGCGGGGGTTTTCTTTTTCTCTTTTTTGCCGTTCACAAATATTTCCGCACCTTTGGTCTTCATCGGTTTACTAAGAATAGTAATACTTCCAAGTTTTGGTGCTGGCGAAAGAGTAATCTCTTTTTCATCACCCGTTTGCATAAATACGGTTTCGGTAGCATCATAATGTTTATCTATGGTTGCTTTAATAATGTATTTTCCGGGTGTGAGATTTTGTGAAATTTTTCCTTTACCCACTTTTTTGCCATTCACAAATATATCAGCATTTTCAGAATTAACGGTGAGCGAACCAAAATTTTTGGTAAGCACAAAATGTTTTTCATTTTTCTCATTATCTTTGATTAAAATATTTTTTTCATCACCGAGCCAAAGTTCTTTTTCTACCCGCACACTGTATTTTGCAGATGGTTGTTTGGCATTGGAATACGGCGTAGTTCCCACCATTTCACCATCAATATAAACTTTTGCATTAGATGGTTGCGAGCTAACTTTCAAAGTTCCAAAAGCTGGTAAAAAATCGTAAGATAGAGTTGGTTTATCACCATCTTTTAGGGTGAAATTTTCATTAATATCGTGATAAAGGTCATATCTTAAATTAATGGAATAATCGCCACTTTCCACCTGTTTATTGTTAATCGGTGTTTTGCCAATGCGTTTATTATTGAGGTAAACCACTGCACTCGTTGGGTTAGAATTAATGGAAATCACGGCATATTTTTCTTTTAAGGCAATTTCTGGAATTTCTTTGGAAACACCTTCATCAAGCGAAAAAGTCAAATTCTGGGTATGGTACATTTTCTTTTTGATTTGCAAATTGTAATTTCCGGCAATCAATTCATCAAAATAAGGAGTAACGCCCACGAGTTGATTATTAATGAATACTTCCGCATTATCTGGATTAGAATTGATGGTAACAATGCCGGGGAGTTTTAATCCATCAGCGGTTTCACCTGCTATCATTGTTATTTCCAGTGTTTTATTAGAAGCTAAATTGACCTCTCTATTTATTGTTTCAAAGCCTATTTTTTGAAATTTAAAATTGTAAATACCTTCGGAAAGTTTAAAGATTGCCGTTTTGTTTTTTATTTTCATCGGAGCAAATTCATCACGAGCAATGTAAATATCTTTCTCATTCAAATTAATTGTAAGTTGTAAAAGATTATCATCTGCCAGTAATGCTCCGCTACCTGTTCCGTAAATTTTCAGTAGATAAACCTGATTTGATTTCACATTTGTCAAAATAGGAACAGATAATTTTTCGTAACCTTCCCTGAAAACATCAATCTGCTTTTCGCCTGGTGAAACATAAAGCCAATATTCACCAGCTTTGTATTCAATTTCTCCCACTATGCCAGCATTGCTGTCAAATTTCAGTCCGCTAATATCGCAACTAACTTTGATGATGGTACAAGTTTCATCATTCACATCTGTTCGGCTGAATCTTCTTGCCGAAAGGTCATTTTGCACAAATTCAAAAGATCGCACTTTAAATTCTGCCCCAAACAGTGTAACGCTCAATAACACTAATAAAACTAAAAACATTTTTTTCATTTTTTCTCCTATTTTCCTCAAAATCTAAATGATTTTTCTATTTTTATTTCCTGAATTTCATCTTCGTCAAAAGGTAAAATTTTATATTTATATGACAATTTAAATCCGTTAAATAAATCGTAACGCAAAATAAAGTCGTGATAAATCCCCATTTCGGTGTCAACAAATACTTCTACTGATTTTTCAAAGCGAGATTGATATTCAAGATAAAATTTATTGGAAACATATTTTCCCATATTTACGCGTAAATTATTCAAAAGAAAGTCAGATGAAAAACGATCGAACTGCTCCATTGAACTCTCGTCAACTTCACTATTTAGATTAAATTCAGAATAATTTGTAAAGATATTTTGCATCAAATCAGTTTGCAATCTAAAATAATCTAGTCTAAATAATTTTCGGACAAAATTCTCGATTGGTGAAAGTAGAGAAGATATAATTGCACTTTCTAAACCAAGTCCCGCAATTTGCACAAATTCCTCTTGCATCATCGAACTTTTTTGCTCATCAGAAATATCTTCCATTTTGCGATTATAGCGTAGTTTTGCCAAAATATCGGTAATTTTATCATTCACATCATCACTACTAAACTCAAAATTTAAGCCTATATCTCGTTGATTGAAAACTTTCAAAGTGATAACAGAGCCATCAATTATTTTTTTGGAAAATGTACCCGCAATATTGGCACCACCTTCCAATTGATTGATATTCACTAGCATTTCATTTAATGTCATTTGTGTTCCGAAAATATCAACAACACCATTTTCAGCTTCAAAATGAGCACTTGGCACACTAAAATTCTCTCCATCATATTTAATTCGCAAAAAACCATTTTTGGCGATTTGAATGTTAGTAGGATAAGTTACATAGTGAATATTTTCGTCGGAATGCAACATCAAATCGAATGTAAAAGGCAAAATTATTCGGCTCTTATATTTCTTAATTTCTTGTGTAACATTAAAGAGTTTCAGTAAGTTTTCAGTGTTTGGCGGATAGATTACAGCTCCATTTGAAAAAGTTAAATCACCTTCAATGTGAATACCTTCAAATGGACCATAAATGTTTAAATATTTACTCGTTCGTCCAGAGATAACCACATTTGCAAAAGAATTTTCTGGCATATATTTTGGAATATGCAAAAGTAATCCCTTCTTGTTGGTACGAACGAGAATTCTTCCAATGTCCAAAAGCCCAAATTTGAAATTTGTTTTACTTCCGTCAAACACATTTTTGAGATAAAATTTACCATCTCCCATTTTAAAGTTAAATTCATCAATTTTTAGAGTATCATCATCAATTTGGAAATATATTTTGGTATCTTCTATTTTATTCTGTGGAGTTTGCAAAGTACCATTTACCAATTGAAAATGTCCATTTTCAAAAGATAATTCGTTCTCTTTCACACCCAGTTGCATCTCCAATTTACAGTTGGAAGAACCTGTAGTAAAATAGTTACTTTGTTTACTTATCAATTTGAATAAATCACCACTATAATTGATTTTAATTTTATTTGAATCTGGATAATGTTTCTTTGTAATAAAGTTATATCCCATCTCTCCATCGACAGTTAAGCTGATTTGTTTTTTTGTCTTTGCGTAAATATTATCAATTATTAATTTTTCTAAACTTTGAGTAACATCCACCCTTAAACTATCTATTTTGAAATCGTTAAATTTAATCTTTTTGCCATGATAATCTAATTTTAACAAAGGCTGTTTATTCTTAATCATCAATAAAAATTCACCAGTTAAATCCCCTGAAATATAATTATCTAAAAAAATATTTTCAAGTTGGGTAGATTTACTTTTTCCAGTAATTTCAAGTTCTAAATTAGGTTGCAATTTCACTGTTCCATCTACATTTAACAATAATCCGTCTTCAGAAATAAATGAACAATCAGAAACAGCTATTTCGCGATTATTGCCATCTAAAAATAGTCTAGCAGAAATTTTACCGACATTATTATATTTGAAATTATCCACACCGATTTTACCAGAAAAATAACCTTCACCAAAATTATCATACAATATGTCTAAGTCTACACTTCCGTGTAATTTATTTGCTGTATAGTAATCAGCAAAATACTTTGCAAATTCTTTTAATTTTATATTACTTTCATAAATTTTGAAACCATACTTAATGCCCTTTTTTCGAGAAATCCAGCCTTCAAAATGATGCAAATCATTGAGTGAAACTTCTGTAGTTTGCAAGGAATCGAGCGTCCCTTTCGCTGTTAAATTCATCTCGAAAGGCTCATAATTGTATCTTGCATTATCCGATTTTATGGACACAAAAGTGCTATCTAATTTTTTGTCGGCAAACATTTGGGCGATAAATAGTCCATCTAACTCACCGTAATGCTCACCAAATGCACGAATTTTAGCATCAAGAGCAAATCTATTCTCATCGTTTTTAAGTTCCAAATTTCCAGTTAATTTGGGTAATTTCTGCCTATTTTGAATAATTGAGTTCAAATCAAATTCAGATAATTTTGCAAATATTTGCTGATTATCAATTCCTCCATTTCCAGAAATATGCAAACTATTTTTAGGATGATTTATTTGAAAATCAAAATGTCTATTTTCATAATTTCCATTAAATTCATAATCCGAAAAAACAACGCCTTTTGTAATAAATTCAACACTTTCACTAACTATTTTAATTTTTAGGTTGTTAGCAATTTTCAAAGTTGAAGAAAAATCACCAAGTAAGCAAAAGTTATCCCTTTGAATAGACAATTTATCTGCGTTTAAATTGAAATTAAAACCATCTTTATAAAAGCCATTTCCATAAATTTTATTACCTTCCCAAAAACACTGTTGTAATTTAACTAGCAGTTTTTTATTCGTATATTTTGCAGAAATTTCCATATCAACAACTTTTTGTTCAAAAGCAGTAATTTGGGCTGAGTTAACATTAAAATCAATTTGTGGATTTGCGTAATTTCCACTAATTTTTGCAATTACAGATATTTCTCCCACCACATTTTCCACAAAATTTGAAAGAGAGATTTTGTCGGCCAAAATATTTCCATTTATTTGGTTATTTTCAGAAAATGGATTTTTCAAGATTGCCGAAACATTTATTTTTTCATTTTTCACGAACAAATTGTTAAAATTAAGATTAATTTGTTTGCTATTTCCAGAAAAACAACAACTATCTGCAACTATTTTCTTTCCAGAAATGACCATTATGTTTTCTTTTAAGTTCCCATCAACATTAATGTTTTGTTCAGTATAATCAACAATTGCATCTAATTTTGTCGAAAAAAAATCGGCAAAAGTTATGTTTGAAATTTTGGGAGAGAAATCTTTGGTTTCAATTTTTGCAGATATAATTTGATTGCCTTTCAAAAGAACATCAGCAATTAATTTTGCCTTGCTCTCTGTTTCACAACCAAGTTTTATCTGACTATTTTTCTTATTGAACACAGATAAGTTCAGATTCACAAAGCTGTCACTCAGAGAAATATCTGACGAAACATATTTTAATTTTACATTACCATTATAAATGTCTAGTTTTTGGAAATATTGCGAAATATCTGGCAATTTGTTTGGAGATTTATCATTTTTTACCACTACCAAATTAATTTTGGGGTCATAAATTTTGATGTGTTCAATCGCCTTAAAATTTTGAAATTTAGAAAAAATGAATTTCAGCAAATTGTATTCAATATAAATTTGCTCTATCACCAAGCTTAATTCATCATCTTTTTTGATTGATAATCCTACAATTTTTATATGGCGATCATTAAATGTAAAATCAGCTATGGCTATTTCTCCGCCTATTTTTTCTGATAAAATTTTGGATATTTTGTCTTTCGCAATTTCATCAATTTGTGCCGTATTCAAAAGGATATAATAAACAATATTAACGAAAAAAACGATTGAAATAACGACAAATAACCACTTTCGATTTTTCATTTTTTATTTTTGGACTTGTAAAATTCCATCGATAAGTTTGTAGTGTTTATCCATTTTTTTAGCAATTTCAATGTCATGCGTAACAACAATAAATGTCTGATTCTGAGTTTCATTTAAGTTGATGATAAAATCAATCAAATCGGCACTGTGTTTTGCATCGAGATTCCCAGTTGGTTCGTCTGCAAACACAATTTCTGGATTATTTATGAGGGCTCTCGCAACAGCTGTCCGTTGCTGTTCACCACCACTCAACTGATTTGGATAGTGGTCTTTCCTTTTCCAAATGTCTAATATTTTCAAAAGTTTCTCTGCTTTTTGTAAACTTTTTTTGTAATCTTGTGAATGTAAAAAATGTGGAATTGCAACATTTTCTAACATTGTGAAATCTGCCAAAAGATAGTGCGACTGGAAAACAAAACCAATTTTTTGATTTCTAAATTTGTTGATATTTTGTGGAATTTCATTTGAATACAAAATTTCTCCAGAATCTGCTGTATCCAACATTCCTAAAATGTACAAAAG
>CAYQOZ010000081.1:0-7164 GCA_964419355.1 uncultured Candidatus Cloacimonadota bacterium
AAAACATACCGAGCGGTAGATTTTTTGAAGGATTTTTTACCTCTTCTGCAACACTCGCAATTTTGGTTAAACCACCATAAGATATGAATATTAAGCCAGCTGTCATAAAAATAATTTTGGCATCAAAGTCTATTTTGGATCGGAAGTTCTCTAAACTAATCGCCGACATTCCGCTGAAAATATAGAAAATTAAAATTCCAATTAAACCGCTAACTAACCAAGTTTGCAGTCGCCCAGAATGTTTTGCGCCAAATAAATTTGTGCCCATAAATAAAAGGCAGAAGAAAATTGCAATCAACTTAATTTGAAACATTGGCATTTCAGGAAAAAAAATGCTGGCAAATGCACCAATTCCAAGAAGTGCAAAAGCACTTTTGAACGCCAAAGAAAACCAGGCTGAAATGCCACTTAAGGTTCCAAGACCAGCACCCATACTGCGTTCAATAAAAAAATAATCTCCGCCAGATTTGGGCATTGCAGTGGCTAATTCTGCTTTACTAAAAATTGATGGAATGACTAAAATTCCGGCAAGTAGATACGCGACAATTACCATTGAACCAGACTTTGCGTAAGCCAAACCTGGTAAAATAAAAAGTCCGGAGCTAATCATTGCACCAGCTGCAATGCTGAAAATATCAATTAAACGCAACTCTCTTTTTAGTTTTATCATTTTGCTTTTATGGAAACATTTCGTCCGGCCTTTTTGCCTTCATAAAGTGCTAAATCAGCTCTTTTCAAGCATTCATCTACATTTTCTGATTCTCTATATGCAGAGATTCCCAAGGTCAAAGTAATTTTCATATCTAATTTTTGATATGAAAAAGGATGTTTCCAAATCATTTTTCTGATATTTTCTGCTAATTTAAAACCACCTTCGAGTGTGGTTTGTGGTAGTAACAATAAAAATTCATCTCCCCCCCACCTTCCAACGATATCTTGCTTCCTTACAGCATTAACCATCAAATTTGCAATTTCCTGCAAAATAAAATCACCAGCATCGTGCCCATTAGTATCATTTATTGCTTTGAAATTATCAACATCACACAAAATAAGTGCAAATGGCTCTTTATTTCTTTCCAACCTAACCAATTCATAATTGATTTTTTTCATCATTGAACGACGATTATTAATACTCGTAAGTTCATCAGTTGTAGAAAGTAATCTCATCTTTTTTAAAGTATTTCGCAGCTTCCGTTCCGTTTCGATACGGTAATTCACATCCTGAATAGTAACCAAAATAACATTATTTTCGTATTTAGAAATATCTGCCAAATACATTTCCAACGAAAGTTCTTCCCCATTTACAGTAATAAAATTTTGTAATGTAAACACATTTCGTTTAAAAGTATCATCATTATTTGAAATAAGAAAATTTGTGAATTTTTCGCCAATCAAATCTTTTTCAACATAACCAAAAATTTTTTCGGCAACTTGATTAACTCGTATTATCCGCTTAGATAGTGAATCTACAAGAAGTTGTGCATTAATTGATTGCTGAAAAATTTCTTCAAAAATTAATGATTTATTCATAATTAACTCCCTAAAATATTTATCTGATTTTGTATTTCTTCTTCATCAATTTTGCGATAAAGTCGTTCAACTTCATCTATCATAAAATTATCTGGATTTTTAGCTAAATTTTGCCAAAATATTTCTTCGTTTAAGTTGAGCATTTTGCGTAATTTATCCATACTGTTAGGAATAACTGGTGAAGCTACAATAGAGATAATTCGCAAAATTTCAGAACAAATAAAAAGCGTCTCCTCGGCTTTTAGTTTATCTGTCTTAATCTCTTTCCACGGCTGTGTTTCATCGAAATATTTGTTACCAATTCGAGCTATATCTATAAACAATTTTGTTGCTTTTCGCACTTCGTAACTTGCGTAACATTTACCAATTTCAGTTGCCAAATTATTCACTTCTACGAGTGTTTTTTTTGCATTTTCCGAAAGCTTATTTTTCCCTGAAATTTTGCCATCAAAATACTTTTTCGCAAACATAAAGGTTCGGTTTGCCAAATTGCCCAAAACATTGTTTAAATCATTGTTGATCTTTAATTGAAAATCTTTCCAACTAAAATCGCTATCGCGTGTTTCAGGTGCATTTGCCGCCAAAACAAAACGCAAATATTCGCCTTCAAAATATTGTAGATAATCTTCCACCCAAACAGTCCAATCTCGGCTTGTAGACATTTTTTGTCCTTCCAAAGTCAAATATTCATTCGCTGGAACATTATGCGGAAGCACGAAATTTTCTTTCTGTTTGGAGAGCATTGCAGGCCAAATTATGGTGTGAAATGGAATATTATCTTTCCCCAAAAAATGTATCATCTTGGTATTCTTATCGAGCCAATAATCTTTCCATTTTTCTGGTTGTCCAATTTTTTCTGACCACTCTTTGGTAGAAGATAGGTAACCAATTGGTGCATCAAACCAAACATAAAGCACTTTTCCATCAGTATTTTTGAGCGGGATAGGCACTCCCCAATTTAGGTCTCGCGTAATTGCTCTTTCCTGCAAACCATCATTTAACCAACTCATAATAAAATTGCGAACATTGTCTTTCCAATATGTTTTGGTTTCTAACCACTCACGCAATTCATTTTCAAATTTTGGCAAATCCAAATACCAGTGCGTCGTTTCTTTGATGATGGGCGTTTTGCCAGAAAGTTTACTTTTGGGCTCAATCAATTCCATCGCATCAATTAATTTTCCACACTCATCACATTGGTCACCACGCGCACCTTTTGCTTGGCAAAATGGACAAATTCCCTCGACGAGACGATCGGAGAGAAAACGCTTTTTGTGAGCATCGTAAAATTGCTGTAAACTGCGTTTTTTGATGTAACCAGCTTCATTCAAATTTGTGAAAAAATCTTGCGAATCTTTGATGTGATTTTGGTGTGAAGTTCCCGAAAAATTATCTAATTGAATGTTCAAACCAGCCAAATCTGCCTGCATACTTTTATTAAATTTATCTACAATCGATTGTGGTGTAACGCCTTCTTCTTCCGCTTTAAGTGAAATCGGCGTGCCATAATCATCGCTTCCGCCGATATAAATAACATCATTTTTCAGTAATTTTTGGTAGCGCACAAAAACATCCGCATTCAAATATGAACCGGCAATATGACCGATGTGCAATTTTCCATTTGCGTATGTTAACGCACTTGTTACGAGTATTTTTTCCAATCTATTTCTCCTCAAATTTCTTGAAATTCATGAAAATCAAAATCTCATTTATTTTGTCAAGAATTGATTTTTTCTATTTTTTTTTTTGCCATCTTCAAAATCTCGCGAAGTCGATTGAAAGCAGTTTCATCCAATTTTCCACTCCACTCGTTCATAAATATTTTTTTGAATTCTATGGAAATAACGCAGGCAGAATTTGGAAAATTATGGTGAATCCATCGAGCAAAATTCCCTCCCGAATACTTTACATTTTTACGCACATCAAGATGTTTGCCAAAATAATCTTCGTTTTTGAAGGTTGTTTCCACGACTGAGACAATGTTTTCCCATTTTGCAATTTTCATATTACTCGTGCCAATAATTATCTCTGGATTTTCCTTTGGATTGTCTGGTAATGCGTCTTCCCCACTGCGACGATGATTGTAAGAATGAATATCCAAAATGACAAAATTTCCAAATTTATTTTTTAGATTTGTACAATAATTTTTCAACTCATCATAAAATAAATCGTAGTATTTAAGAGATTTTTGGAGTACAAAAAAAATCTGGTTCTTTCTGCCAAACTTTCAATCCCCAAGCATCTTTTGGCTTTTTGTAAACCGCATTTTTTCTATTTCGATTTAGGTCAAATTCAAAGCGTGATTGCTGAACGATTATTTGATTCTTGAAACTGTCGATAAATCGTTCTGTGAAGGGATCTTCCTCGCGTAACCGTGCCTCTTCCGAAATAAAATATTTTGCAATTAATTCTTTGCGAATATTGTGTCCGCTGTGAATTGCTGTTGCAACTATCGCTTCATTACCTTCAATAAATTTCCACATTTTTCTCTCTTCATTTTCGCCATTTTACAACACGTAATAACTAAAAATTTATCAGCGAAATATTGTCAAAAGAAAAATGTTCTTGATTGATTATCGTTGTTAAACTTTTTTGGTTAAAAAATAATTTAGGATAAAATATGAAACAAAATATATTAATAATTATGTTGTTAATTTTTATCTCTTTGCAAGCTGTTATCGTTGCAAAAGTAGGCGATGAGCCGATTTATCTAAAAGAGCTCTTAGCAGAAATAGAGAAATTTGAAGATGATTATACTTACGGGCAAATTCGTGAAATGGCATTGCAAAAATTAATTAATAAAAAAGTAATTATTCTGCATGCAAACAATAATAATATTACCGTTAATGAGACTGAACTACAAACTTTTTCAATTCGACAATTGGGAACTCATCCTCGTTTTCAAACTGATGGAGAATTTGATTATTCAAAATATGAATTGTTCAAATCATCTCAAAAAGGTGCAGCAATTTTGGCTGAAATGAAGGAAGAATTGCTCTTAAATAAAGCCAAAACCTTGATATCAGAATCGTTCAACATTTCCAGCAGAAATGTGTTTGATGAATATTATTCTCGCAACACAGAACTTGATATTGGGTATGCACTTATAGACATAAATGATGCCAGCGTTTCTGCCGATATCTCTTTGGAAAAAGCCAATGAATACTACCAAAAAACCAAAACTAAATATGAAAAAATAAAAAAGGTGAAATTAGAATTACTTCTCGTTTTTGATGAAGAGTTTGCCGATACGATTCAAATCATTGTTAAAGAAAAGTTAAAGTATGTTTTAGAAGCAGATAGCACTCTAAATTCTGACGATTTGGAACTGATAAAAACACAATTTCAAAAAGAAAAATCAAGCGAAATGTGCCGAAAAAAAATAGAATATTTAAAAGATATTTGGCAAAAAGAAAATCTCAATGATTATTCGATAATTGAAACTGCTTATCTCAGTGAAAATGATTTTCTGGGAAAATTGCCTTCCGAAATTATTAAGAGCAGTTTACAGATGAAAAAGGGAGATTATTCCGAACCGATAAGTATTGAGAATGGTTATCTCGTTTTCAAAATTGCGGATAAAAAAATGTTGTCAAAAACAGATACATTAGCCGTTGCGAGAGCTGTTTGGCACGAATATATTTCTAATGAATCTACCACAAAAAAAGAGTATGCAGATTATTTTCGGAGAAACATAGATGAATTTATCGTGCCGGTAGCAGTGGTCAAAAAAATCGAAATATCTGCCCCGCCTTTTTTCTCATTGTCAGATGAAAAGGATTATATGAAAAGTATTCAAGATTCGATTAGAAATAATGTTTTTGATGATTTGCGTTTAAAAAAGATTGTGAAAAAACATAATCTAAAAACCTATAATTCTATCTTATTTTTAGAAAAATTTGATAATGATACAACTATTGATAACACAATTGCCAACCTGATTTCTACCGAAAATTATTCTGGATTTTTACCGTCAGAAAATAAGATAATTTTCTTCAAAATCATCTCCTATTTTCCAGAATATATTCCCCGCCTTGACAAAATTCAATCGCAATTATATAAATTTATCAACATTGCAAAATTTGATTCGACAGATTATCAATGCTATTATAGCAAGCATAAAAAGTTATTTTCGACTCCAGATAGCATCAAATTGGCTGGTGCATTTTTTGCTTTTGATGAAATTGAAATAGATGTTTCTGTTGATTCCATTTTTAAAAATAATATGCTAAAATATCAACAAAATATTGAAAAATATTACCGTGAAAATGCGATTGAATTCGATTATATTTTCACTGAAAATAAAGAAATTGCCGAGATGATTGAGGAACAAATTAATTCAAAAATAGATTTCTCACTTCTGGATTATTGTTTTGGAAAAAAGCTAAATTTAGCAAAAAATAGAATAATTGAAATTGAGGAATTACCCGATACAATTCGAGTTACTTTGAACAAATTAAAAATCGGAAATGTTGCAAAACCGATGAAATATAAAACTGGTTGGCTAATTTTAAAATTAAAGAAAATATATCCTTCCGGCACCGTTCCTTATTCGGAAATAAAATTTGAATTATTTCAGCAAAAAATTCAAAAAATTAAGCGAGAAATAGCTTCTCAAAAAGCAAAAACAGTTTTCGATTCTACACGTTATTATTCACAATTAAGAAATTATGTTAACGAAAATCAACTTTTCCAAACTGCTTTTCAAAATGCGAATGAAAATTTCAATATTATTGGCTCAATCGATGGTTATCGAGATGATATTTTACGAATGTGGTCGGGTGAAAAATTTAGTCAAATTTATGAAAACAACGATGGTTTTGGATTGCTTTTTTTGAGAAAAATTAAAAAATCGAAAGAACTGGATTTTCAAACTGCTCTTCCTCAAATAAAAAAAGCGATGAATGCCAAAAAGAGATTTGAGAAAGCAAAAAAATTCATCACAAATATTCGAGCTAATATTATTGCCGGAGCAAATCCAGAAGATCAACTTCTTTTTTTTGGAGGTTGGAATAAACTTGAAAATTTAAAATTAGATGATAAACTTTCTGAAATAAAATACAGTGATATTATTCTGGACGACATAATAAAGCGAGAAATAGGATATTATAGTCCGCCATTTTCTATTCAACAAGAACAGATTTTTTTCTACTATGTTTACAATATTGACCGCCCAACTGAAGCTGAGTATAGAGAGGTAAAATCAACATTTCATCAACAAATGATAGATGAAAAATTTGAAAAATGGTTGAGTCAAAAAAAGGCACTTTTGAAAATTGAAAAATTCTAATATCTAATACTAACTTATAGTTTTTCTTGACATAAAAACCCTGATTCTCGAAAAGTTCGAAACTTAAGTGGCGGGATAGCTCAGTTGGTAGAGCAGAGGCCTGAAAAGCCTTGTGTCCCCAGTTCAAGTCTGGGTCCTGCCACCATTTTTTTACAAAATTATTGTATCAAACTTAAAATTTATTTTTAATCTTGACGAAAAAACCAACAATTCGTTTATCGTAAAAAAAAATTCGGAGGAAAAAATGAAAAAAAACATTCTTTACTTTATCATGTTAGGTTGTGCAATTACTCTTTTTGCGGAAGGATTTTCTATCAAAAGTCCAGTTGGGAATTTTGAGTTAG
>CAYQOZ010000082.1:0-7112 GCA_964419355.1 uncultured Candidatus Cloacimonadota bacterium
CTACTTGTCGGATTCGTTTTAGGCGGTGTTGGTCATTCATTCCAAATAATGCTGAACAATCCACTTGCCGAACCATATATTTTAGGAATTTCATCGGGTGCAGCTTTTGGAAGCATTCTCGCAACCATCAGTGGAATGTTCATTCTCACACCTGTTTTTGGTTTTTTGGGTGCATTATTAACGATGATTTTGGTGTGGTCCCTTTCGCATCTTGGTGGTTTTTTCGATAAAACTAAATTACTTCTTTCCGGCATCATTGTTGGAATGTTTTTCTCTGCATTCATCTCTCTCTTAATGTATTTCAATCAGCAAGAAATTGGCAATATCATCAATATTTTAATGGGAAATCTCGGTAGGATTTTTACTTATAATGAATGGAAATATTTCTTGATAATTTTTATTATCTCAGCTATTTTGATGATTTGGTTATTTCTACTTTCAAACCAATTGAATATTCTCACAACTGGCGATTTGGTAGCCGAAAGTTTGGGGATAAATGTCAAAAAACTGCGTCGAAAAATATTTATCATAAGTTCTATTTTAACAGGAATTACGGTTGCATATGCAGGCATAATTGGTTTTATCGGACTTGTCGTTCCGCACATAACGAGAATGATCTCGGGTGGCAACAAACGCTTCACAATGGTTTTATCAGCTTTTGGTGGTGCGATATTATTGATATTTTGTGATTTTGGCGCAATGCACCTCACAGCCGTAGAGCTACCAGTTGGCGTAGTTACTGCGTTTATCGGTTGCCCATTTTTCATCTACATAATGGCAAAAAATAAGTAAATATAAATGCGTCATTCGTTTAGAATGACGCATTAGTTCTTTAAAAACACATAGAGTGGGACGAAATTACATCGTGATTTTGACTTCCTTAATTTCGGGAAATTTTTCTAAATGTTCCTCGATTTCTTCCGCCACATTATCACGATAAGTATCGAAACTTGGAATGTCAACATCAATAATGGCAACGCCGTTTTCGAAGCCAACATATTTCACCATTTTGAGGGAAACGATGTCTTCACCAACTTGTGGGTAAATAACTTTTTTGAGCTCCTCGATAATTGTATCTTTAGTGAATTTATCAGCTTCTGCAAGTCCGTGTTTGAGCTCGTAATCTTTGATAGCATTGCGGAGTGTATCCACTGCCAAAACAGAACAATGCATCTTAACGGGTGGAAGTCCATCTAACTCTTCGGCTGCTTCTTTCCAACCAATATTTTTGGCTTCTTCGATGGTTTTTCCTTTCGCCATTTCGGTGATGATAGAACCAGTGGCGATGTTGGAAGCACAACCGTAAGATTGGAATTTAATTTCCTCGATAATATGAGTCTTTTCATTTACGATGATATCAATAGAAACTTGATCACCACACGCTGGACTACCTTCTGTAGCATGTCCATCTGGATTCTCTAATTTTCCAACGTTGTGTGGTTTCATGAAATGGTCTAAAACTTTTTGTGAATATTGCATTTTTATCTCCTAATTTTCTTCATTATAAAGTGGACTTCTACGTCTGAGTTCTTGCACAATTTCAGCAAGTTTTTCGACGGTAATATCAATTTCTTCAAAAGTGTTGTAGCGGCTCAAAGTAAATTTGATGGAACCGTGTGATTGCTCGTGTGTTCTGCCGAGTGCCATCATAATGTAATTTGCTTTCAAACCTTGTGAGGCACAAGCACTGCCTGTGGCAACGGCGATGTCATAGAAATCGAGCATTACCGTAATTGCTTCGCCTTCAATGAAATCGAACGAAATATTAATGTTGTGAGGGGCGCGTTTGTCGCCTCGTGGTCCGTTTAGCATTGTGTGTGAAATTTTCGCTTCAATTTGCTCTAATAAATAGTTTGAAAGGTTGCGTATTTTTTGAGAATATTCATCGAAATTTGCTGTAATCAATTCAACTGCTTTGGAGAATCCGGCAATCGATGCTATACTAATTCCACCTGTTTCGTGGTTGTCAATGCGGCTAACGCCATGATTTACTTGACCGAGCTTTATTCCTTTGCGTTGATACAAAGCTCCAACGCCTTGCGGTCCGTGAATTTTGTGTGCACTGATGCTCATCAAATCAATGCCGAGTTCATCAACATCAATTGGAATGCGACCGTAAGCTTCGCAAGCATCTACATGCATCGCAATTTTATGATCAGCAGAATCTAAAATTTCACGAATTTCTTTCAAAGGCTGGATTGTGCCAGTCGTGTGGTTTCCAAGTGTCGTCATAAAGAAAATTGTGTCAGCTTGAATGGCATCTTTCAGCTCTTCTAAGTTGATAAAACCATCGCGATCTGCAGAAATGTATGTGACTGAAAAACCACTTTTTTCAAAGAAAGCAGCATTTGCAAGTAAATCTGGATAATCGATGACAGAAACAATGATGTGAGTGCCACGATTTGCATTTGCCGAAATATAGCCTTTGATAGCGATATTATTGGCAGAAGTGCCACTGTTCGTGAAATGAATTTCCGTAAAATTTGCATTGATAGAAGTTGCTATTACATTTTGAAATTTTTCTAAATCTTGCTTTGCTTCGGTGCCTGATTTAATAAAATTACCAGGAAAATAAAATTTTTCTTTTAAATATGGCAACATTGCTTCAACTGCTTCTGGTGCAGGTTGTGAAGTTCTACAGTTAGTTAAGTATATCATTTTTTTCTCCTATAATTTTGCAATTATTTGCTCTAATTTTATTGATTCAAAATAGTCTTCAATATGGTCTTGAATTTCGTCCCAAAGTTTATGAAAACCGCATGGAAAACCAATGCAATGGGAAATGTGATTTTTGTTGTCTGCACAAAAAGTGTTGGAAAAATTATCATCCACAGCTTGCATGATATTTTTCAAAGATATTTCATTAATATTTTTATTAAGTAAATATCCACCTTTTGCACCGTGCACACTTTTTACTAATGCGTGTTTTTTGAGTTTGCGGAAAAGTTGTTCCACATATTTTAAAGGCAATTTTTGCCTTTTGCAAATTTCCGTAATGGAAATAGGCTTTTCATCAGAGCTTATTGCCAGCTCTGAAAGTGCTCTAACAGCGTATTCGGTTTTCGTTGATATATGCATTTTCATACCTCTATGAGATAACATAGTAAAATGGTATGACTTGGCAAGTATTTTTTTGAATTATTTTATAAAAAAGGAAAATTATGATAAAAATTGAAAATATTACAGTTGGTTATCAGCAGAAAAAGATAATCGAGAATCTTTCACTTGATTTTAAAAAAGGAGAATTTTGTGCACTTCTTGGTCCGAATGGAGCAGGAAAATCCACATTATTAAATGCTATAATTGGGTTTTTGCAATTATGGAATGGTAGTATTTCTGTGAACGGAACTGAAATAAACAAATGGCAGAAAAAAGAAATTGCAAAAAGAATTGCATTGATTCCGCAAGATTTTCAGTTACAGTTCGATTATAAAGTGGAAAATCTTGTGTTAATGGGACGCTTTCCATATTTGCAGAAATGGCAAAATTATTCTCGTAAAGACAGAAATATTGTGGAAGAAATTTTGAATTCTCTAGATTTGATAAAATTTAAAAATAAGCTATTTTCACAACTAAGTGGTGGTGAAAAACAGCGTGTTTCCATTGCGCGTGCACTTGTGCAAGATACAGATATAATCTTGATGGACGAAGCTTTTTCGCATCTTGATATTAACCATCAACTGGAAATTATGCAGTTACTTTCTGAAATAAATTTAAAACACCAAAAGTTGATAATTTTGGTGTCGCACAATATTAATCTTGCATCTGAATATTGCAATCGCGTGGTGATGTTGAAAGATGGAAATCTTGTTGATGAAGGTTCTCCCGAAAAAGTGATAACTTCTGAAATTATCGCAAAAATTTATGATACAAATTTACAAATTATGAAAAATCCGATCTCTGGAAAGCCAAATTTAATTTATCCTGGTAAATAATGAAATTTAAAATATCATTTCTTATTTTGTGCTTTTTTTCATCTCTTTATACTTTTGAAATTTCTGGAAAAGTTGTTAATGAAAATAACAAACCGCTTGAAAATGTGATAATTTCGAGCAAGAATGTTTTTGTTGTTTCTAATTATAAAGGTTATTTTAAACTTGGAAATATTGCGGAACAAGATACAATTAACTTTCATAAAATTGGCTTTGCAGATAAAAAAATAATTGCGAAAAATATTAAAGGAAAAATTGTCCTTCTACATTCTGCAATAGAGATTGACGGTATTTTGGTAAGTGCAGATAAATCAAACTTAATTTTACCTAAAATAGCTAATAAAATTGTAATTGAAGTAACAAATCCAACTGAAAATAGTGTTGCTGAAATTTTGAATGAAATACCAAGTTTACAAATGAAAGGTGTCAATATAATTGGTGAAAAACAGACAGTTTCATTACTCGGACACAAAGCAAAACATACCTTGATAATGCTCGATGGTGTTCCCCTCAATTCATCAGGTCAAGATTTTGACTTATCTTCAATTCCTGCGGAAACTATTAAAAATATTGAAATTATAAAAAATAATGCTCAAGCAGGTTCTGGCTCGATGGCGGGCATTATTAATATAAATACAAAAAAAGCTGAAGGGAGATTTAATTTCAAAGTTGCACAGGTTATTGGTTCTTTTGGTTTGCAAAGATATTCTTTAAATTCATCAATTACAAATGCAAAATTTTATACTTTTTTGTATCTTGCCCAAAGTTCAACGAATAATGATTTTAATTTTCTCAATCAATCAAGTTCAACGAATAATCTAAAAAATAATGAGAAACACATTAGAGATTTAAATTTCACTTTTGGTATTAATTTATTAACTTTTGAGGTAGAATATAAGTGCGATTTACAAAAATATAATAAACAGTTTTTAACTCCACAAAATGTAAATATTTACGATGGAAGTAGTTTGGCTGGTTTTACAAATCGTCAAAGAATTACTTTTTCCAAAACTTTCGACAAAATTTTGTTAAATTCAAATTTATTCTCTTTTAACGAAAAATCAGTTTATGATAATACGGGTTCAGATTGGTTTTCAGAAAAATCTCATCACTATCTTTCTACGCGTGGAATAAATACAAAAATGGAATTTAATGATGAAATATTCACTTCAAATTTCGGTATAAACTATAAACGCGAAGATTTTGAGTATCTATCTGAAAATAATTCCAACGCTAATATTTCACCGCTATTTGAAGAAAATTTTGCAAGTTTTGGTGATATGAAAGTTAGAACTGATTTTTTCCCATTTTCGGTAAATTTTATGTTATCAGGCAGAGTGGATAAATTTTCCTCTTTCGATGATTTCACGACTTTCAGGATTTCTACTGATGCAAAGTATGAAAACACCATCACAACCACAATGGGCGGAAGTTATGGCACGGGTTTTACAGTGCCATCATTTTACGATTTATATTGGAATGATGTGCAAGCTCACGGGAATGCAAATTTAAAAGCGGAAGCATCAGAAGGTTTTGAACTATTTGGAAAATTAACATTTAATGACCATTATTGCAAAATTTCAGCATATAAAAATAGAATTGAAAATTTGATACACTGGTGCAGAGTTACAAATTATTGGCGACCAGAAAATATTGGCATTGCAGAGATTTCTAATTTTGAATTTGATGCACAATTAAATGTTAAAACGCTAATTTTAGGCTCTTCATATTTGCAAACTTCAGCTTTTGATAAAACACCAAATGGTGATTTTTATGACAAATATTTACCGTTTGTTCCGCAATCTAAATTCCAAGTTTACTTAGAGCTGAAAGTGAATGATTTCGCCACAAAAATAAATTATGCGAGAGTGGGGAAGCAGTACACAACGCCCGATCAATTGAGCGAAGAACTAATTATGCCAGCTTACGATTTGACTGATGTGGAAATTTCATATTTATTCAAATGGAAAAAAATAGATGTTAGAATTGTAGGAATTGTGAAAAATATTTTCAATGAAGATTACGAACTTTATAAATATATGCCACAACCAGGTAGAAATTGGCAGTTAAATTTTAGTTTAAAATATAGAAAATAAAAAAGGATGAAAAGATGAAAAAAAGATTTTTGTTAGTAGTTTTTTGTGTGGTAAGTTTGGCGTGGGGGAGAGACGCATTTGTTGTGAATTCCAACAGTCAAACGCTGTCTAAAATTGATGTGGAGACAGGAGAAGTCGATAATGCTTTTGCGGTTATCGGGTTGTACGCAAATCGGGTTGTGATGAATGATGATTTTGCGTATGTGGTAAATTCTGGTGATAATGCGATTCAAAAAATTAATCTGGAAACAGGCGAAACGGCTATAAATATCGCGATGCCAGCATATTCAAATCCATACGATATGATAATTGAAAATGGTTTTGGTTATGTTACGGGGCTTTTTAGTGCGAGTGTTTCTAAAATAAATTTAACAACTGATGAAGTTATAGCCTCTGTAGCTGTGGAAAATTCTCCGGAAGGAATGGCAATTGCAAATGGTAATTTGTACGTTGCGAATACAAATCTTGTTTGGCCAACCTACGGTCAGGGAACGGTTTCGGTTGTGAATTTAGCAACTTTTGAAGTTATTACAACAATTAATGTGGAGATGAATCCGCAAGCAATGATTGTGGTTGATGATAAAATTCACGTGGTTTGTACTGGCGATTATAATGAGAATGTTGGCAAAGTTTGTGTGATTGATGTAACTTCCAATACGGTTGAGAATACCTTAGAAATAGGTGGTTCTCCTGCTAATATTACGCTTGCACCCAGTGGAAATGTCTATCTTGGCGATGGCATGGGAATGGGTGTTTATGCTTATCATTCAGAAACTTTGGAAATAATTCATTCCGCTGAAAATATGTTTGCTGTTGGCGGTGCATCTATTGCCATCACAGCAGATAAGATTGCAGTTGTAGATGCTGGTGATTGGGTTTCAAATTCCACGGTGAGAATTTATGCTATGAACGAAGAATTTATTGCTGAATATGAAGTAGCAGTTGGTGCTGTCCACATTGCCTTTGCTGGTGCGGGTAGTTCAACGAATAATTATGAATTACCCATGACTAATTGTAGTTTGAAAAATTACCCCAACCCATTCACGGGTGAGACCACGATTTCTTTTTCTCTTAACAACGAACA
>CAYQOZ010000083.1:0-7097 GCA_964419355.1 uncultured Candidatus Cloacimonadota bacterium
GAAAAGTGGTATCGCCATTTTCAAAATAGGCAATAATCTGATTAACAGCTGCTACACCAGCATTTACATTTGCTTCCAATGTTTGAGCACCCATTTTTTTGGGAGTAAAATAAACACGGTTTCCAAATTTTTCTTGCATTTCAGTTGCTTTTGCAGGAGCAATATCAGATGCAAATTTAAGATCTGAGCGAGTTTGGAAAACTTTGATTAAACTATCTTCACAAATCACCTCTTTTCGAGCGGTATTAATAATGGTCGCATTCGGCTTCATAATATTGATCAATCTTAAATCAATAAATTTTTGTGTTGCTGGAATAGATGGAATATGAATTGATAAATAATCACTTTGATTATATAATTTTTCAACAGAATCAACTGATTCAACACCGTTAGCTTCCATTATAGCACTATCAACATAAGGATCAAATGCTAATATTTTCATATCAAAACCTTTGGCAATTCTAGCAACATTTATTCCTACATTACCATAAGCATGAATACCAATAGTTTTCCCTTTCAATTCAGTTCCAGATTTTCCATTAAATTTACCACGAGCCAAATATAACATCATTCCAAAAGCAAGTTCTGCAACTGCATTGGAATTCTGTCCGGGGGTGTTCATACAAATAATATTTTTTTTGGAAGCTGCTTCGCAATCAAGGTTATCATATCCTGCACCAGCACGCACAACCAGCTTCATATTTTCGGTATTTCCCAAAACTTCTTGCGTAACTTTATCACTTCTTACTATCAAAGCATCCACATCTTTCACAGCATCTACAAGTTCACTTTGCTCGGTATAATTCTCCATTAAAATCAATTCGTAATCTTTCTGTTTACAAATATTTTTAATTTCCGTTACCGCTTCCATTGCGAAAGGTTTCGCTGTTGCCACCAAAATTTTTTTACTCATTTCACTACTCCTCAAATCTGATTTTTATTAGGAAAATCATAAATTGAAACTTTGGTTTTTGGTCAAGACATAATATTCAAAATAAAATGCTTGACGAAAAAAGGGGTAAATTGCTCGTATCTACAAAAATATTTTGAGGTGAAAAATGAAATTGAATATTTACAAAATGATTAGTTTAGTTGCTTTGGTTGTCCTGTTTTTTATTTTGATATTACCACAAACTTATAATGTGAATCGCAAACAAAAAACGGAACAATGTGTAAAAAATATGAAAGACATTTATGCTGGCATCGAGCAGTATATGCAGGAAAGAGATGAAGATTTTAATGGAACGACAAAAGATTTACTTCGTATGAATTACCTAAAAAAAACTTATGAATGTCCAGAAAAAGCAGTTGGTGATAAATATTATATGCACGGCGATTTTGAAACCGGAGAAATCACTATAACCTGTCCTAATGTGAAAGAATTTGAAGATCATGTTCTATCAGAAAGTGTAATAAAATAGAGCATTAATAATGGAATTTCAAAACCTTCAAATTGAAGGTTTTTTTAATATGAAATATCAAGATTTTTTAGATTACATCTACAAACGCCATTCGGGAAATGTTAAGCTCGGATTAGATAGAATGCACAACATCTTGAAAGAAATGGGAAGTCCAAACAAAAAATTAAACGGCATTCATATCGCGGGCACTAATGGTAAGGGCTCGACCGCTGCAATGTGCGAAGCACTTTCACTCGAATTTGATTTAAAAACCGGTATGAACACTTCGCCGCATTTGGTAGATTATCGAGAAAGAATCCGCGTAAATGGGAAAAATATTTCACTCGAAACTTTGATAGAAGTTTACCAAAAATGGAAAACTGTTTTAGAAAAAAATGAAGCTTCATTTTTTGAAATTACCACTGCGATGGCATTTTATCATTTTATGAATATTGGCGTAGAAAATGCAATTTTTGAAGTTGGACTCGGCGGCAGATTGGACGGCACCAATCCTTTTAAATCTACAGTTACAGCTATTACTTCTATCTCATACGATCACCCCAAAAGTTTAGGTGATTCTGTAGAAAAAATAGCATACGAAAAAGCTGGTATCATCAAAGAAAACACACCCATCGTCATTGGTAAAATGGACGAAAAATATGCCAAAATAATCAAAGAAGTGGCAAATAAGAAAAATGCTCCAATCTTTGAATTTGGCAAAGATTTTTCGATTAACAATATCCGAATTGATAAGCTGGGAACAACTTTTGACTTTCAATCTTCCAATTTTACTTTCAAAAATATAATTACCAATTTACTTGGAAAACATCAAGCCAATAATGCAAGCGTAGCACTGATGTCTTTCCTACTTTTTATGAAAAATAAAAATATCAATAAAGATAAAATTTATTTGGGTTTGAATAAAGTGAATTGGCAAGGCAGAATGCAAATAATTTCCCAAAAACCTACCGTAATAATCGATGGTGCTCACAATGAGGAGGGAATAAAAATACTAACAAAAAATTTGAAGAAACTTTTTCCAAATCAAAAAATTCGCTTTGTTTTGGCAATTTTGCGCGACAAAAAATTGGCAACAATCATTAAAGATATTTGTGAAATTAGTGATAAAATTTATCTTACCAAAAACAGTTCAAAAAGAGCTGCAGAGATTGATGTTCAAGCTAAATTCGTAAAAAAGCACAACGCCCCTTTTGAACTGTTTGCGAATGTGAAATCTGCATCAGAACAAGCAATTCAAGATTCTGAGCTGACAGATGTCGTAATAATTTCCGGCTCGCTTTACACAATTGCAGAAATTCTTTCAAAAAGTTAATCAGACAAATATCGCTAATTAATTCTAAAATACCAATCTTAATCCAGCTACAAAATTACGCCCAGCTGCTGGCCAATAATAATTTGCTCCTTCCCAATTTTCTCCACCCCAAGCGTTGTAATAGCCGGCAGTTTCATATTCTTCATCCAAAACATTATTTACTTTAAAATTTAACTGTAGATTGGCTTTATTAAAGAGCTTTACAATACTAACAACTGCACCAACATTAAGCACTTTAAGCGGATCAATTGTACGATCTTCATTTTCGGTGTTATCTAAATATTGTTTTCCTACATATTGCATTTGAGCAAAGAGGTTTAAATTACCATTATTATATGCAAGTTTTCCATTACTAATAATAGATGGGAATCCAGCAATTGTGTTTCCAGAATAATCTACTTCCACAACTTCCCAGGCATCATTCCAATCATACATTATGAAATCTTCAAAATAGTTATCACTGTAACTAAAGTTACCTGACAATTCTAAATTGGCTGGCAATTGCACTTTTGCAGAGAGTTCCACACCTCGGTGTACAGTTTTATCAGCATTTCCACGAATGGGACTTCCTTCGTCATCTGCCCCACCATAAGCTACAATCTCATCAGTAAAATTCATCCAATATAAATTCGTTTTTAATTCCCATATCGCATTTGAAAATCCGATACCCATTTCATAATCCAGTAATTTTTCTTCTTTCACGTAAGAATCGCTCCAATTAATTTTTTCAATATTTCCTTCTTCTGTGAACACAGTATCCGCAACTGCAAATAATGGTGCTACACCTATATCATCCGGTCCGTCCCAAGTATCATAAAGTTCGCTGTCAGTCGGTTCTCTTTGAGAAACTGAGATATTTCCATAAATATTAAAATTCTCATTTACATTATAATTAGCTCCAAATCTTGGATTGAAAAAATTATAATCTACTTCATAAGCATTCAATAATTCCCCGCTAAAATTGCCCGATTCAAGTTGTTCAAATTTATAATTTATATGTTGGAAATATAGATTTGCCATAATCGAAAAGTTATTATTTGGCTTGTATATTTCATTTAAATAAGCAGTTAGATATTGTTTTTCTCCAACATAATTATAGTAATTTTGACCGCTCACATAATTAATCCCCAAATTTTCTGCATCAATAACTTCTTTGATCTCTCCCCAATGGTCACTATTGAATCCGCTAAGATAAGTTCCCGCTGTAAGAGCTCCCATTTTATGACGTAAATTATACTGAGAAACCCAGCCATAATGATTTTTTGTGATCCATTTCTGACGGATGATATCGGCTTCTTCATCGTTATCTTCTGCTACTAAACCGTGTTCCCACAAGTTTCTACCATCTTTATACTGCTCGTAAAAACCATTTCCACGTATGTAGAAAAATGAATTTTTTATATCAGATTTTTCATTCAAAAAATAACTATGATGAAGTTCAAAATGAGGTTGGGAAAAATCATCTACATAATTTTCGTAAGTATAAGGATTGTGTTGATGATTTTCTTCTAATTCCCAATCTCCCGAAGCTTCCCAAGCAGCGTGAGTAAGTTCATGTCCTGTGTAAAAATTTAATTCCGTAATCGATCTTTCACCCATTCTGGAAATATTTGTGAAAACTGACCAGAGCTCTGAAGCAGAATTATCACGATAACCATCGGAAGCAACTTTAGAGAAGCGAAGATTAGCACTGTATTTTCCAAATTTTTGTGCTGTTTTTATGCCAATTTTGTGAGTGTTGTAACTGCCAAAAGCAGAGAATATTTCAGTTTTGTTTTCTTGTGTATAGGAATTTGTCTGCATATTTAATGAACCGCCAAAAGTTGAAATTCCATAAAGTGAACTTCCCACTCCACGCTGGAATTGAATATCGGAAGTACTCTCCGCAAAATCGGGCATATTTACCCAATAAACATTGTGATCTTCAGGGTCATTAAGAGGAATTCCATTTATCATCACACCAATCCGCTTTTGGTCAAAACCACGAATTTTGAGGTGTGCATTTCCAACAAAACTACCTGCATCAGAATAGGAAAATACACCCGGAACATCTTCCATTAACATTGGAATTTCCTGACCAAAATTGTTTTGCAAAATCTCTTCTTGAGTAATATTTGTAAAAGTAACCGGTGTTTCTCGATTTTTTGCTTTTGTTGCAGAAACTTTTACCCCAGAAATATTCTGCGGATTTTTTTTGAGCTGAATATTTAAAATCGCTGTATCAAATGGATTATGTTCTACATTTTTTTTCTCATAACCAATACGTTCAAAAACAATCGTGAAAAGTGCCGGCTTAATAAAATTCATTTTATAGTAACCATCAACATTTGAAATTGCAGATAGATTTATGCTTTCTACATAAACGCTAACTTGATTTATTGGCTCTCCCGTTTGAGAGTCCGTTATCTTCCCCACTAATTGGTCAGCAAAAACCAAACTGCTGACAGCAATTAAACCAACTAAAACACAAACTACTTTTTTCATTTTTCTTCTCCTTTTTCTATCTTATATTTTTATAAACAAAAAACCACAACTCGGCAAAAATCCGAATTATGGTTTTAATTATTTCATTAATTTCCTACGCCAGCATTATCCGGATCAGGTTCAAGGGTATATTCTCAACCATTCAGCAACCGCTGAATAGCACCCCAAAGTTTAAAGAACAAACTCTACTCGTGGAGAAAATAAATATCGTGTTTAAATGTCAAACATTTTTTCGATAAAAAACTCAAAACATTTTCGGAAAAAATATTTGACTTCAAAGCCAAACAAACAAATTTCAGTTTAGTGAAATAAATAAGGAGTTGCCAATTGAATTTTTGCCCAACAATTGATTATAAAACAATCTTGAGCAGATTAGATTGGTATGTATTTTTTGGAGTTTTGCTTTTAACACTTTTATCAGTAATTTACGGACAATATTTAAAGAAAAAAAATCACAATAAAAAAAATAATGATTTCGATTTTTTAGAATTATTATTAATGGGAAGACAACTTACACTGCCGATGTTTGTTGCAACTTTGGTTGCAACTTGGTACGGTGGAATTTTTGGAGTAACCAAAATTGCCTTCGAGCAAGGAATATTCAATTTTATAACTCAAGGATTTTTCTGGTATATTTCCTACATTTTATTCGCATTTTTCATCGTGCATAAAGTCGCAAGATATAAGGCAGTTACACTTCCAGATTTGATTGGAAAAATGTTCGGACCAAAAGCAGGAAAACTGAGTGCCGTTTTCAATTTTTTTAATGTTTTGCCAATTGTTTATGTAATTAGTTTGGGACTTCTTATTCAGGCATTATTTGGAATTTCATTTATTCAAGCTATGATTATTGGCGTTACTGTCGTTGTAATTTACACACTTTATGGTGGATTTCGAGCGATTGTTTTTTCCGACATCATCCAATTTTTTGTGATGTGTTTGGGAGTTTTTTTAATCCTACTATTTTCCTATAAAATATTTGGAGGAGTAAGTTTTTTAAAGGTAAATCTTCCTGCTTCTCATTTCACACTTACTGGCGGAGAAACGATTGCAACTACATTGGTTTGGGGATTTATCGCACTCTCTACTTTGGTCGATCCCAATTTTTATCAGCGGGTTTTTGCAGCAAAAAATATAAAGGTGGCAAAAAGAGGAATCCTTGTTTCTACAATTATTTGGATACTTTTTGATATTTGCACAACTGCTGGAGCTATGTATGCAAGAGCGGTAATTCCAGAAGCAGCGGCGGATAAAGCATACCTGATTTATGCTCTTCAAATTTTGCCAAATGGAATCAGAGGGCTAGTTTTGGCTGGAATTTTGGCAACAATTCTTTCAACTTTGGACTCTTATCTTTTCATAGCAGGAACAACTATTTCCTACGATTTAATGCCAAAAAAATGGAAAGGCAAAGTGTCTCTTTATTATTTAGGAATTATTTTTGTTGGAATTTTGGCAATTTTAATGGCAATTATTTTTGACGGCAATATCAAAGCAGTTTGGAAAACTTTGGGAAGTTATTCTGCCAGTTGCCTGCTACTTCCAGTTCTTTATGGATATATTTTCCCAGGCAAAATTAAGGATTACCAATTTGTTTTTGCCAGTATTCTAGGAATTATTGCCGTTAGCGTCTGGCGAAATATTAATCTAACTGGATTCTGGCAAAATGTAGATGAACTTTATATTGGAATTCTGGCAACTTCTTTTGGATTAGTAAGTTATGGTTTTGCTTATAATTGGAAAAGCAAAAAAATCTAATTTTCCCGATAAACAACATCTATCTTGACACAACACCCGTATTTTTTTTTGAGGATAAGTAATAAATTTTGGAGAAAAAATGGAAAATATCAATCAGCTAATCGGCATCAAAAAACAGAAAT
>CAYQOZ010000084.1:0-6978 GCA_964419355.1 uncultured Candidatus Cloacimonadota bacterium
ATTATGAATTAGGAAGTAATCAGGTAACCTATTCAGCAGATAAACTTTCATCAGGCGTTTACTTCTACAAACTTGTTGTCGATGGCGAAGCTGTTGATACTAAGAAGATGATTTTGGTGAAGTAGATAATTTTCCCTTTTGTGAAATAGCATATAAAAAACCGCTCCGAAAGGAGCGGTTTTTGTGTTTGGGGATTTTGTGTTGGTAGGTGTCTATTTTACATCTTTCACTTTTTTCTTGTCATAAATAACACTTTTTTTTCAATGCCATCAAAATTAAAATAATTTGGAGGAACAATGGCGAAAAAAGAGCGATACACGATTAGAAATGGAAAGGGTAAAATAATCAAATTGACTAATGATATTGAGGATGCATTGAAAATCAAAGAAGATTATAAAAATCAAGGAGCATACATCGAAGATAGGAAAAGTCCAAACAAACACAAACAAAAATTTTTTCATTGATTACCGATTTGATACGAAACAGAAAAAAATGTGCTGAATTAGTTTCAGACGAGCAAAATGGGGGAGAAGTCTTTATTGAAAGGTTACAACAAAAAAATACATTCTAACCAATAACGATATTATTTTTTGCAGAATCTGTAACTTCACCAATGACAGCTGCCCACTCAATTCCAGCTAATTTCAATTCATCCAAAAGTATATTTGCTTTTTCTTTTGGGACGGAAATCAAAAGACCACCAGAAGTTTGAGCATCATACATCAACATAGATTTATGGTTGGGAATAGATTTATTTTGGAATTCAATGTGAGATTTATAATAGCGTTCATTCCGTAATGAGCCACCCGGAAAAAATCCTTCCAAAGCCAATTCAAAAGCTTCTTCAATTATTGGGATTGAATTGAAATTCAGGTTTACAGAAGTTTGGTTGTTAATCATTTCATAAAGATGGCCAAGAAGTCCAAATCCAGTTACATCAGTCATCGCATTTACACCAATTTTCACAGCCAATTCTGATGCGGTTTTATTCAAATAACTCATATGAAAAATGGCTTTATCAATCGCACTTTTGGGTGCTTCATCCGCTTTAATAGAAGTGGTAATCACGCCCATTCCTAAAGGTTTAGTAAGAATTATTTTGTCACCTGGTTTTATGGTGTTATTTCTTAATATTTTATCAGGATGGATGGTGCCGGTTACAGAAAGTCCATATTTCATCTCAATATCTTCGATAGTGTGTCCACCGAGAGCAACACCACCGGCTTCTTTTACCTTATCGATTCCACCCCGCAGAATTTCATGCAGAATCTTTTTAGTTAAGTGACAACTATCGTAAGCAACGATATTAAGAGCTGTATCAACCTTAGCACCCATTGCGTAAATATCACTCAAGCTATTAGCCGCAGCTATCTGTCCGTATAAATATGGATTATCAACGACAGGTGTGATAAAATCAACAGTTTGCACAATGGCAATATCATCCGTGATTTTATAAACTCCCGAATCATCATTGTCGGATCTATCTACCAAAGTTCTTACTGAAGTTGGAAAATCTAATCCATTTAAGATTATATCTAAGTCCGCCGGACTTACTTTACCAGCTCAGCCTGCTGCTTTCACGAATTGTGTTAATTTTATTTTATCTTCTTTTTTGTTCATCATTATCCTCCATCTAAGCACACATAGAAAAATAAATATGTATATTATGTCAAGCTAAAGTTGTTAATAAAAAACGCCCGAATTTCTTCAGGCGTAAATTAGAGAACTAACCTCAGTGCCGAGGCGTTCTTCCACGAATTACAACGAGGACACTCCCTATTCGCTTCTAATTCCAAAGAAAAAAAAATAGTTAAAATTTGTCAAGGTAAAAATAAAATTCCGTGTAACTGATAAAATTTTCAATAAGTTATCTCTATCAAAAAAAAACAGTGTGTCCCAAATGGTGGAGGTGGCGGGAATCGAACCCGCGTCCAAAGATAAGTCAAAAGCCGAATCTACATGCTTAGCTGTTTTCAATCTCACTTTGTGGTAGAAAAAACAGTCAAACTGCACCACAAAGCCAGTCTATAAATTTCGGATTACATTATAGACATATGCAATCTATAGCTATTATAAATGGCGGTACTTTGCAAATCTAACAGCAAAATTTTGCAGTACCGTAGCCACCCTCAGGCAGCTAATGCAAAATTATCTTCTGCGTTTAAATATAGTATCACCGTGATTAACGAGTAGGTAATCTTCTCGGCATGCATCAGCAATCCCCTTGATCCTTGTCGAAACCAAGTCACCCCCTTGTATGTAATTGTAAAGAACGACGAACGATAAACTAATTTTGAATGTTCAGATGTCAAATAAAAGATTTTAGAGAAAACTTCAAAAATATAATTTTTAATTGAATTTTGTGTTTAATTAGCTTCAATTAAAGATGCGAAACTTCAAAATTAACATTAAAATAAAATAATTTTATTTACAATAAATATTGGATATAAAAATTAGTAATCAGAGAATTTGGGGTAGAATGTGAGCAAAAAGAAATTAAAAGAAAAGTTGGAATACTTACCAGTTTCTTCTGGGGTTTACCTGATGAAGAATTTCGTTGGTAAAATTATTTATGTTGGAAAAGCAAAAATACTCAAAAACCGCATTCGTTCCTATTTTTCTGGAACTCCCACCGATGAAAAAACTGCTGAACTCATTTCTAAAATTGAAGATTTTGATTACATTTTGACCAAAACTGAAGGACAAGCTTTGGAGCTTGAATCTAATTTAATCAAAAAATACAGACCCAAATATAACATTGCTCTAAAAGACGATAAACGCTATCCATTCATCAAGGTTAGCACAAATGAAAATTTCCCACGCATTTTTGTTACTCGAAAATTGGCAAAAGATAAAGCAAAATATTTTGGACCTTACACCGATGCCAAATCTGTACGCAAAACTTTAAAATTGATGGAATGGATTTTCCCTTTGCGAACTTGTAAACGAAAGATATTAGAAAATGGGAAAAAACATGAACGAGCTTGTATCAATCACCAACTTGGGAAATGTGCTGCACCTTGTATCGGCAATATTTCTGAGGAAAATTATCGTGATATTGTGCGTAATGCAATGCGGTTTTTGAAGGGTAGAAATCAAGAAATATTAGATGAAATGCAAAAGAAAATGAATATTTTTTCGGATAAAATGCAATTTGAAAAAGCGGCTGAATTGCGTGATAAAATCAAAAACATTCAAAAAATAAACAATTCCAAAAATTTGTTTTTTATGGACCAAAAAAATCGTGATATAATCGGCATTTACAAAGAAGATAAACATGCAGCAGTTTCTGTGTTGAAGATACTTTCCGGGAAATTGCTGAACAAAGAAATCTATGAATTGGAGAATGTAGAAGGTCGAGATATTTTCCAATTAATGGGTGCATTTATTAAGCAATATTATTCCGCAAAATTGGACAATTTACCCTATTCCATTTTTTTGCAAATAGAGCCAGAAGATTTTTATTCTTTGAATAAATGGTTGCATAATTCTTTGTATATTCCCAAAAGAGGTGAGAAAAAAATATTGAGCATAATTGCCAAAGAAAATGCTTTCAATTTTGTGGAAGAGCAAAAATTGAAGTATTTGCGAAAAAGTAACCGCACCATTTTTCCAATAATTGAGCTGAAAGATAAACTAAATTTGAAAAAACTTCCCAGAAAAATGATTTGTGTGGATATTTCAACAATTCAAGGAACCGATACCGTTTCTTCACTCGTTTTTTTTGAAAATGGAAAACCGCAGAAAAAAAATTATCGACATTTTATTATGAAAAATGTTATTGGACAGGATGATTTTGCCTCGATGCAAGAAACTTTTAGTAGATACTTTGCAAAAATTGATCAATATGAAAAACCCGATTTAATCGTTGTCGATGGGGGAAAGGGACAACTGAATGCGGCAAATAAAATTTTGAAAAAATCCAAAATAAGTGAAATTGAGATTATCTCATTAGCAAAAAAAATGGAGGAAATTTTTATTCCTCATAGAACCGAATCAATCATTTTGCCAAAATCATCTTCTGCTTTACGAGTTTTGATTAAAATTCGAGATGAGGCGCATCGATTTGCTATCACTTTTCATCGTAAAAAAAGAGCTTCTCGAACTCTGATAAGTGAATTGGATAACATCTCTGGAATTGGTGATTCTGTAAAATTTGCCTTGCTGAACGAATTTGGTTCTGTGCAAAATATTCGGAATGCAAATATAGTGAAATTGATGAGAGTGAAAGGGATTGGCGAAAAAACTGCGAAACATATTTTGAATAAAATTAATCTTAAATAGAAGTATTTGAAAAATCATTTAAGCACTCTTTGTGGAAGAGTGCTTATTTTTTATTTGACAATAAAAGCTTAAAAATTAAGTTTGCTCTCAAATTATAAATGAAAAGGAGTTAAAAAAATGACGGACAAAAAAGGTAAGATATCAATTCATACGGAAAATATTTTTCCGATTATAAAAAAGTGGTTATATTCGGAACATGATATTTTTTTACGAGAGTTAATTTCAAACTCTGTAGATGCTTTGAATAAGAGGAAAATAGTTGATTCAGAAGTGAAAGAAGAAGATTTGAAAATTCAAATAAAATTGGATAAAAAGAAAAAAACAATCCAAATAATAGACAACGGAATAGGAATGACGGCAACCGAAATTAAAAAATATATCAATCAAATTGCATTTTCGGGAGCGGAAGATTTTGTGGAAAAATACAAGGATAAACAGTCCAACATAATTGGTCATTTTGGCTTGGGTTTCTATTCTTCTTTTATGGTTTCCAAAAAAGTTACGATAGATTCTCTTTCCTACAAAAAAAATACCAAAGCGGCATATTGGGAATGTGAAGGAAACCCTGAATATGAGAGTGATGAAGGCAAACGCAAAGAAGTTGGAACAACTGTAACGGTATATCTGAATAAAGATAACGAAGAATATCTCGAAGAAAATAAGACAAGAGAGCTCATCGAAACTTACAGCAATTTTATGCCATTTCCGATTTTTCTGAATAAGGAAAAAAAGGAGATTAACCAAAAAGAGGCACTTTGGTTACGCAAACCAAAAGATGTTACCGATGAGGAATATAAAGAGTTTTATAAAGAGCTTTTCCACGATTATCAAGACCCACTTTTTTGGATTCATCTGAATGTGGATTTTCCATTTAATTTAAAAGGAATTTTGTATTTTCCAAAAATTAGCAACCAGATAGATATGAATAAAGGAAAGGTGAAACTTTTTTGCAACAATGTTTTTGTGGCAGACGATTTGAAGGGTATTATTCCTGAATTTTTACTTCTGTTGCGTGGTGGTATTGACATTCCAGAAATTCCTTTAAATGTATCACGAAGCTTTCTTCAAGAAGATAAACAGGTGCAAAAAATTTCAAAGTTCATCATCAAAAAAGTTGCTGACAGTCTAAAAGATATCTATAAAAATGATCGAAAAAAATATGAAAATTTTTGGGAAGATGTTAACCAATTTATCAAATATGGAATTCTCACGAATGATAAATTTGGCGATGCAATGCGTGAAAATGTTATTTTCAAAACTACCAACGATGATTATGTAACTATCGAAGAATATCGAGAACGCAACAAATCGAAGGACAAAAAAATCTATTATGCCCAAAGTGAAAATACGCAAGTTTCATACTTGAATATGATGAAAGAACAAGGAATTGAGGTAATATTTTCAAATTCTGTATTAGATAATCATCTCTTCCAAAATCTGGAAATGAAAAATAATGAAGTAACTTTTGTGCGTATTGATTCCGAAATTAATGACAATCTTGTAGATGAAATCGAAGAGGATATTGATGTTGATAGTAAAAAGATTTCCAATAAAATTCAGGAAATTTTTAATAGAAGATTGAATGATAAAATTGAAGCGAGCTTCAACAAAGAAAATTATGGGAAATTCATCAAAAAATATCCGATTACGGCAACCGTTTTAGAACCATTTTGCAGAACAAAAGATGATTTTACTTACATCAAACCGTATGAAATTTCGCCAGAAATAAGAGAGCAAATTGGTTTGGAAGCTTTTGCGGAAATAATGGAAAATGCCCACCTCGATGTGAAAGCAGAAGTGAAACATCTCAAATCAAAAGAGATTCCTGTGATGATTCTGTTCAATGAATTTATGAGACGCTTTCAAGAGATGAATATGACGAATCAATTGGGCGAAACTGATATGCTCAAAAATCATACAATTATTATTAATAATCAAAATGAAACCATCAAAAAAATTGTGAAATTTGCCGAAATGGAAAAGAATGAAGAGGTAGATTTGCTCGTGAAATATATTCACAATCTTGCTCTTTTGGAGCAGAAAAGATTTACCGGAAAAGAGCTGAAAGATTTTATCGAAATTTCTAATAATGTTTTAAAATTGATAAAATAGAAAGTTAATAGATTCTTCAAAAAAAACTTCTGAAATTTATTCAGAAGTTTTTTTGTTTACAATGATTTTTCTAATTTCAAAAGTTCTTGTTTTATCTCAATTCCACCGGTGTAACCTCCCAAAAAACCATCATTTGCGATAACTCGATGACACGGTATAATGATTGGAATTGGATTTTTTCCGTTTGCATTTCCCACAGCACGAGCTTTGTTTTTATCTCCAATTTTGATGGCGAGAATTTTGTATGAAATGGTCTTGCCAAATGGGATTTTACTTAACTCATTCCAAACAGAAATTTGAAATTCAGTTCCAATTAATTTGAGAGAAATATCAAATTTTTTTCGTTTTCCAGCAAAATATTCTTGCAACTGTTTTTCGGTTTTCAGCAAAATGGGAAGATTAGAATTTTCGATTTTTATGTCATCAGTAAATTTAATTTCAAGAATATTTTTATGGTCAGAAATTAGCAGTAAATTTCCAATTGGACTAAAAATTTTACGATGATATTTTTTTAATTGCATTTTTTCTCCATTTTTATGTGCGGAATATTTATCTCTATAAATTCGTTTCCAATAGTTTTAT
>CAYQOZ010000085.1:0-1100 GCA_964419355.1 uncultured Candidatus Cloacimonadota bacterium
TTTGTGCCTTCATTTTAAATCATCTCTCCGGCAAATTCTTCACCGTTTCGTACAAAGATTGTTGTTTTCAATTTATCGGAAAGTTCAATCAATTTTTCAGCGTAATTTTCTTCTTCGTTTTCGAGAGGTAAATTCAATCCCATAAATACTAAGTCTGCTTCTTTGCTGTGATGATGAATAATTTTGGTAATCGTGTTTTCATTTGTTTTGATGATGATTTTAGGCTCTGCTTTAATGCGTACCTCACTAATCATTTCGTGTAAATTTTTCAGCATAAACTCGCGGTCTTCTTCCATTAAAATAACGGTATGAATGATAACATTTGCACTTTTCCATTCGTTATTTAGAGTGAGTAAATGTGCTAGAAGTAACATCAAATCACCGTTACTGTGTTTTCCGCGCCACCAAATATCGATGCGTTTTTTTGTGAAAAATTCTGTAGTTTCATTCATCCTAACCAAAAGAGAGCTTTTTTGTAATTTAGAAACTGATTGTACAATTTTCAATAGTGAAACAATGCGTTCTTTTGAACCAGCCCAACCTAACATTACGGTGTTTGAATGTAGTCCAGCGATGCCATTTGCTTGCGTAATGTTAACAACTCCACTTTCAAAACGAGAGACGATATTTATTTCATTGAATGCATTGATACCCTCTTCCTTGAGTAGATGATCCATCTGTTTTGTTTCGGCTTTGATGTTTATTTTGTTTATTTTTAAGTTCCCCATTTTCAGGTTGCAAACTGTCAAAATTCCGCGTCTTTGGTTTAAATAATTTGCTAACTTAATTAGGGGTAACCGTTTTTTGATGTCGTCTGCAAAGACTAAAATATTTGGTCGCCAATTTCGTGGAGATTCTTTGTGTTGTTTTAATTTTAGCAAGGCAAATCTCGCCAAAGTTCCCCAAAATCCAGCACGCACATCTCCCCATTCATTTTTCATGGTACGTCTTTGCAATAGCCAAAAGAGGGCAACTTCAAATAGAATTCCTAAAATGCAAGCGAGCGGGCTAATGAGAAACATCACCGCAATGGCACCAAATGAACCGAGTAGCGAGACAAACCAAGGCACTTTGATTTTGGGACGATAAGATGCATCGCC
>CAYQOZ010000085.1:1200-6891 GCA_964419355.1 uncultured Candidatus Cloacimonadota bacterium
CATTTCGGGAGCGTGTAATTCTCCAGAAAATACGCCGATTAAAAGAGCAACAATAGATAGTCCAACCGCAATTAAAATGGGGACTTGCAACTTCAAAGCTAAACTAGCACTTTTTCCCGAAATAAATGTAATGAAAATAATCACAACAGCCGTAATTATTTGAATCATATATGTCGGCATCACACCCAAAGTTGTGGGCCAAAACATAGCAATCGCTTCTGCTAAACCAAAACTATAGAAAGTGATGCTGAGCGTTCTGCATAAATAGAGCGGAATCCCGATGGTGCCGCCCAATTCCAACCCCAAACTGCGCGAAACCATAAAATATTCGCCACCAACGCCAACGCTCATATTGGTGGAAATCGCGGAAGCACTGAGTGCAGTTATAAGAGTGATTGAACTCGCTAAAAGCACGATTAATAAGGTGAATGGAAGTCCGACATTTCCTAAAACCCAGCCAAAACGGAGATACATAACCAGACCCAAAATTGTGAGAACACTGGGTGTATAAACTCCCAAAAATGTTCCAAATTTTTCTACTTTTAAAACCGAATTATCAGTTTTCATTTATCCAATTCACCAAACCTTTTGCTTGAAAAATCGCTAAAAGTTCAGTTGGTAACGGTGCAAAATTTATTTTATTCTCATTTATTTGGATGAAACCTTCCTCTAAATTCACCGAAACTTTATCACCTTTTTGATAGCTATCAACAGCTCTTGGAGCCACGATTATCGGCAATCCTTGATTTACGGATGAACGGTAAAATATACGATTTACTGATTTTACAATGACAGCCTTGATGCCAAGATGAGCCAAGCCAACCGCCGGATGTTCCCGCGAACTGCCACAACCAAAATTTTCACCAGCAATAACAACATCATCTTTTTGGGCGTTGTCAGAAAAATTGACATCAAAGCCTTTGAAAAGGTGTGGAATAATGTCTTTTGGTTCTGAGCTCAAAACAGAATAAGTTAGATTTCCCGCAAACATTTGGTCAGTGTTCAAATTATCCACATCGGTGTAATTCCAAACATTTTCAATACGTCGGTTGTCAGTTTCTGAAATTTCGACTGTCGTAGTTTGCTCTTTTTGGAAGGCAAATTTATCGTTCGCCACGATTCCGCGTGGATCGGTTATTTTACCTTTGATGGCAGAATGTGCTACACAAGCTGGTGAGGCGAGAAAAATTTCCGCATTTTTATTGCCCATTCTTCCTTTGAAATTACGGTTTGCGGTAGAAATTACAGTAAAATCATCAGCTGGAATTCCTTGTCCTGTTCCCAAACAAGGTCCACACGAAACCGCTAAAACACTGGCTCCGGCGTTCATTAATTTGCTAGTTAACCCCTCTTCAATCATTTGCAAATAGATTTCTTTGGAAGCTGGGATTACCAGAAGTTGGAAATCTTTGGCAACTTTTTTGCCGTCCAAAATTTCTGCAGCGATGCGAATGTCTTCTAACCTGCCGTTTGTGCAAGTTCCAATCAAACCCTGTTGTAGTTTTCTGCCTTGAACTTCCGAAACTGCTTTTACATTATCCACGTGGTGCGGAGCGGCAACAAGTGGGAAAATTTCATTCAAATTTATCTCGATTTCACGGTCGTAAACTGCGTCTTCATCTGCCCAAATTGCGTTTGAAATTTTCTTGCCCAAGAATTTTTCCAAAACTGCATCAGCCGGAAAAACAGCATTCTTAGCACCCATTTCGGAAGCAAGATTTGTCAGCGTCATTCGCTGTGAAATTGAGAGACTTTTCACACCTTCACCGTGAAATTCGATGCTCATATAATTAGCTCCAGCAGAACCTATCATACCGATTATCCAAAGAGAAATATCTTTGGCATAAACACCTTTTTGCAGTTTACCATTCAGCGTGATTTTCATTGATTCGGGAACGCGAAACCAAGTTTGACCACGCTTCCAAATACCAGCAGATTCTGTTCTATCGATACCAGCAGCGAGTGCGTTGAATGCACCGGCAGTGCAAGTGTGGCTGTCGCTTCCAACGATTATCATACCGGGTTTGGCGTGATAGCTCATCACTTGATGACAAATTCCTTCGCCAACATCGTGAAATTTTTCTATTTTTTGGTCATTCACAAAATCGCGAATTGCCTGATATTGATTTGCCAATTTTGCGTTTGTGGGTGGTGCATTGTGGTCCAAAACCACCAAAAGCTGGTCTGGATTTGCTACTTTCTTTCCGCCCATTTTTACAAAAGTGTTTTTGATACTTGCAGTATTATCGTGAGTCAATACAATGTTTGGCTCACGAAAAACAATTGCACCTTTTTCTGCATTTAGTATTTTTTCTACAAAAGTTTTGCCCATCTTTATCTCCTTTACTTTCAATTATCTAAGCAATCCACCTTTTTTGTAAATCTCCATTTGCACTTTAGAGAATTTTTCAATTTCAACTGATTTTCCATTTTCGAGATTAGTCAAAATTCCACTTTCTAAATCGATTTTAATTTTGTCGCGTTGCTTTAATTTTAGTTCAGAAATATCTTTGTAAGTAAGAATTGGAAAGGCAGCATTAATTGAATTTCTTTCGTAGATAGCACCAAAAGATTCCGCCAAAATAATTTGCACACCCAACGATTTAAAGCAATCAACAGCTTGTTGTCGCGAACTTCCAGCTCCAAAATTTTTACCGGTAATAACGATGTCATTTTGCTCTGCTTTTTTAGCAAAATTTTCCCAACCTGCCAAATTATCAAAAGTGTATTGTCCCATTTCTGCGATGTCGGTAATGGTGAGATAGCGGTTGTGAAAAATCATATCTGTGTCAATATTATCTTCGTCAATTAACCAAATTTTGCCTTCAAAAACGGTTGGCTTTTTACTGATATTTTCTTGTTTTGAAAGTATTGTTTTGTCATCTTTTCCAGTCGGTGAAAATTCGGCTGGATTTTCAGGAATTTCATCGGGAGTGGTAATGTAACCTGCAACTGCAGATGCCGCAACTTCTGCTGGCGAAGCGAGATAAACTTTGCCTTTTCCTTGTTTTCCTGCAAAGTTACGATTTCCGGTACTAATGGTTATTTCGCCCGGTCCGTTCTGTCCAACTTGTCCAGCTGCACAACCAGCGCAACCAGCGTTACTAACGAGTGCACCAGCTTCTTTGAAAATTTTGATGTAACCAGCATCGAGGCATTGATTCCAAATTGTATCGGTAGAAGGAACAATTTTCAAAACTACGCCAGGTGCAATTTTACGATTTTTCAAAATTTCTGCGGCAATTGTTAAATCATCAAAACGCCCGTTTGTGCAACTTCCGATGAAAGCAGAATCAATTTTTGTTTTGCGAACATCATCAATATTGGTGGCATCATCGGGATGACCGGGACGAGAAATCATCGGCACAAAATCAGCGAAATTTAGTTCAAATTTATTGTCGTAAACAGCATCAGAATCGGCTTCAATTTTTGCTAATTTTCGTCCCGAACGAGCTTCACAGTATTGCATAACTTCGTCAGATGGTGGAATTAAAACGATAATTGCACCCATTTCAGTCGCCATAGAAGAGATGGTAATGCGTTCGTCGAGGGTGAGTTTTTCCACTTCATCGCCATAAAGTTCAACCGAATAGCTCAAAAGTGTGTTTGCTCCGAATTTATTGAGTAAATTCAGCACGATATCTTTTGCGTAAATGTTCTTTGCTCTCTTGCCATTTAAGGTTAATTTTACCGATTTTGGTACTTTGAACCAGCTTTTTCCAGAAGCCCATGCTGCCGCAATATCTTGATCTCCCATTCCTTGACCGAACGCACCGATAGCACCCAAAATATTAGCGTGAGAATCGGTGGAAACGACTGTGCAACCAGGTGTTGCCAGACCTTCTTCGATAACAAGATGAGTGCCAATCCCGGCATTTACATCATAAATTTTGATGTTGTTTTCGCGTGCAAAATCACGACAGAATTGTTGATTTGCAGCATATTTTTGGTCAGAACCAGTTGGGTTGCAATCGAATGTAAAAAAAGTTTTTGAAACATCAGCAACTTTTAAGCTATTATTGCTCAAATTTTTCACAACATTAGCACCACCAAAATCGCGTGCGGCGCGCACATCAATCTCAATATCAACGATTTCACCGGGCTTCACAATCTCTTTTCCAGCATGATTTGCAATAATTTTTTCTATTAAAGTTAAACCCATTTTTTTCACCTCTTTTTTCATTATTTTTATTTCTCGTTTGCACAAATATTTTTTGCGTTTGTTGGTCAAGTTTTTTTATTTGTTATATTCATTCTATGTGATGGATAGAAAATATCTACAAATTTGAGTCGAATCAACTCAAGGCTAACTGCTTAAGATAAAAAAAAATACGAAAAAATAAAATAAATTATTTGACAGACAAACAGGCAATTCAATTTTGACAGCTCGTAAAAATTTGTAGTAGTAAAAAACATTAGAACTGCTATGAAATGGGTAGCAAGAAAAACAAAGCTACTGTAAAACGAAACCTGATAAACAGGTTTTTAGATCTTTTTAGGAGGAAAAATGGCTAAGGAAAAATTTGAGAGAAGTAAGCCTCATGTTAATGTAGGAACGATTGGTCATGTTGATCATGGTAAGACGACTTTAACCGCTGCGATTACTTTGTATTTAAGTAAAACAGGTGGTGCAGAATTTAATAGTTTTGATAGTATTGATAACGCACCCGAAGAGAAAGAGCGTGGAATTACTATTGCTACAGCTCATGTTGAGTATCAGACAGTGAATCGTCATTATGCTCATGTTGATTGTCCAGGTCACGCCGATTATGTAAAGAATATGATAACCGGTGCCGCTCAGATGGATGGTGCAATATTAGTTGTATCAGCAGCAGACGGTCCAATGCCACAAACGAGAGAGCATATATTACTTGCTCGCCAGGTTGGTGTTCCAGCGATGGTAGTATTTTTGAACAAAGCAGATTTAGTAGATGATGAAGAACTTCTTGAACTTGTCGAGATGGAAGTGCGCGAACTTTTGGAAGAGTATGAATTTCCGGGAGACGACATTCCAATCGTAACAGGTTCAGCACTAAAAGCGCTTAATGGCGAACCAGAAGGTGAAGAAGCAATTCAGAAATTAATGGATGCAGTAGATAGTTACATTCCGCTTCCCGACCGTGATACAGACAAGCCTTTCTTGCTTCCTGTAGAAGATGTATTTTCAATTTCTGGTCGTGGGACAGTAGCCACAGGTAGAATCGAGCGTGGTATCGTAAAAGTAGGCGAGAAGATTGAGCGAGTTGGAATTCGCGAAACAATAACAACCACTTGCACAGGTGTTGAGATGTTCCGAAAACTTCTTGATCAAGGTGAAGCTGGAGATAATGTAGGAATACTTCTTCGTGGTTTAGGCAAAGATGAAGTTGAGCGTGGCATGGTATTGGCAAAGCCGAAATCGATTACACCTCACACAAAATTCAGTGGTGAAACTTATGTTCTAACCAAAGATGAAGGTGGAAGACACAAGCCATTTTTCAGTGGATATCGTCCTCAATTCTATTTCAGAACGACTGATGTAACTGGTTCTTTAACTTTACCCGAAGGAACAGAGATGGTAATGCCAGGCGATAATGTAACAATTTCCGCAGAACTTATCACTCCAATTGCTATGGAGAAAGGTCTTCGCTTCGCTATTCGTGAAGGCGGAAGAACTATCGGCGCTGGCGTTGTTAGCGAAATTGGCGAATA
>CAYQOZ010000086.1:0-6800 GCA_964419355.1 uncultured Candidatus Cloacimonadota bacterium
TTAGGAGGGAACTGCTCTATCCTGCTGAGCTACGAGGGCATTTTATCAACTTAAAAATAACTGAATCTAAATTTTAAAAATAATTTTTAATGTCAATGATAATGCGAAATTTATTCTCTTAATAGAACAACGATTCATATTTTTTATTGACACCAAAAGAGGTCATTTCACGAAAGCAAAAAAAATAGGGATATTTATGAAGAAAATAATAATTGTTTTTAGCTGTCTAATTATTTTGACTTCTTGTAGTAAGAAAGAGATTGAGATTGAACAATTTGATTTGGCGAAAGCCGTAAAAGGGATTGATCCATATTTGTATGAAATGGGCAAGCTCAAAAAAGGTGAAACGCTGGCAGAAGCCCTTTCCAAAAAAGAAATGGAAAACGGTTTGATTTACAAAATGGTGAATAAATTAAACAAATTATATGACCTTCGATACGCTCACGAAAATGATGAGTATGCTATAAAAATGGATACATTAGGTGTGGTGCAAGAGTTAGCATTTCGACCAAATAAAATTCACACATATTGGGTTGTGCGAGATTCTGTGAATGTTCTTTCCGCCAGAGTAGATACGCTTTCATTGACAAAAAATATCAAAGTGAAATCGGGTGAAATAGATACATCTTTGTGGCAGGCAATGAGTGATGAGGGAATTGAACCGAGCTTAATAGTTGAGCTAACCCAAATTTTTCAATGGGATATAGATTTTTTCATTGACCCGCAAAAAGGAGATAAATTCCAAGCTGTATTTGAAGAATATCAAAATGAAAGAGGGCAATTTGTGAAATATGGAAATATTTTAGTGGCAAATTATGACAGCAAAACTTATGATGAAACTGCTTATCATTATACCAATAAAAAAGGAAAATCAAAATATTATGATGAGAAAGGTGTCTGTTTCCAAAAAGCATTTTTAAAATCGCCACTAAATTATAAACGCATAACTTCCACGTTTGGCAGTCGTTATCACCCAATTCGTAAAAAAAGTATTTTTCATAACGGGGTAGATTACGCTGCCAGTTATGGCACGCCGGTAGAAGCCGCCGCAGACGGAACGGTAATTCATTGCGGTTGGAAAGGTGGGCATCCAACGGTGAATGGACGCAAAGGTGGTTACGGCAAAACGGTGATGGTTCGCCATTCAAACGGATATAAAACGCTTTACGGGCATTTGAGCAGTTATGGAAAATATAGAGTTGGTAGTCGCGTAAGTCAACACGATGTAATAGGTTATGTTGGCTCAACTGGACTTTCTACTGGCAATCATTTGCATTACACAATTTATCATCACGATAAAGCGATTAACCCACTGAAATTGAAAAATGTTTCTGGGCCGCCAATTTCAAAGAATGAGATGAAAGAATTTAATTCTATTGTAAATGAGCTGAATAAATATTTCACCGAAGAATCATCTAATTAAAGGTTTGATTTATCAGTATTTAGTATTCCAATTTTATTTTCAAAGCTTAAATTCTGGTTGACACGATAAGGCTTAATAGACGAATTGAGCAAAATTTTTAAAATACCAAAAAAGGGAGGAGAAACTTATGACGCTAAACTATGGAAAGACGGGTCTAATCCTGTTATTTGTGGTTGTCTGTTTAATGATTTCACCTAATCTATCTCACGCAGAAAATCTAAAAACTGATGAATATATTGTTCAAGGTTTGAGGGTTGAAGATGTTAAATTTGATGATGGAACCGGATTGAAATTAACTTGGGAACCACTTCCAAAAGAGAAGAGAATTATCGAATATCGTGTCTATCGCGGTGTTTCAGCAGATACTCTTTTCTACATCGGTAGAATTGATGTAAATGTAAAAACTGGAGTTTCCAGTGCAACGATGAGTTATTTTGACAAAGATTGGAATTTCTTTGTTGACTTAACTTCACCATCGAAATTGAGGAGAGAAAAAGGGCAACCAAAAGACGGTGTCCTTTTTCGCAAAATTCCGAGAGATATTAATGTTTTAGGACCAGAATTGGAGAATTACACGGTTCTTTCGATAATTCCTGAAAAGGATTTTTATTACAAAAAGAGAAAAAATGAACACATTGTTGAAAATGACACAACAACCGCTGATACAACCATTTATTCAGGATTAAAACTCAGAAATTTTTCTACTCTACTGAAAAAATTAATTCCCGAAAAGGAATATTTTTACACAGTTGTAGCAGTTAATGAAGCACGTCGTTATTTTCCGCAAGCAGAAATTGTTTCTGCACAACCGTTTAACGATGCTCCCGAAAAGCCGAAAAAACTTTACCCTGTTTTTGTAGAAGATTTGAATCAACTTAATTTTGAGTGGACAAATCCCCAAAAAAGTAGTGATCTTGGTTGTTTCTGTCTTTACAAATTGAAAAAATCAGATTTGGGTAAATTCCAAAAAGCTGTTGAAAACGATGAAGAAGATAATCCAGCTAAACTTATTTTGGTGCAAAATACAACTTCCCCAAACTCTGCTACAGAAAATTATGCTTCTATCAACATTGCAGATGGAAAAATTGTTAACGAAGATTTCGGGATTGACACGACTCTTAAACCAAGCGAGCTTGACGATTATTATTTCCTCTATTCATTTGTGGATTATCCAAATCAAGAGACATATTCTGATGTTTATGAAATTGAATACTGCACTTCCAATGATTTGCCGACTGTTCCCCAATTTGCGGCAATCGACAGGATTGATGATAAAGGTGATTACAACACGATTTTTTGGGGAAAACCAGTTGTTCATATCACCGGTTCTATCTATTTGAACGACGCAAAAACAAAACTTCAAGTTAATTACGAAACTTTCACGAATAAAGCCAATAAGATAGAAAATATCTACTTTGAATGGGCGGATAATGAGAAGCATAATGAATTTTTTAATGATGGTAAAATTGTAATTAGTATTCCTAAAAATTTGGAAGAACTCAATTTCAAAATTACCTTGAAAGGTTATGAAGATTATGAGATTGAACAACAACTTATCTATAATGAAACTACCAGATCTCTGAAACCAAACGGCATTATTGTGAATGGTGAGGAGATTGACAAATTCAATTATGCAATTTACAAAAAGAACTTTTTGGATGGTGAATTTGAAATTGCCAAAAAACTTTCTGGTCTGCAACGCGAATATGATGACAAAATAAAATACGAAAAAGACCATTACAAAGTCCCAAAAATATTTGATGCTGACAAAAAATTGATTTATATTTCACCAACATTCGAGACTTATGATTTTGAAGGTGATTCGAGTTTAGTTGTAAATCTTTTTGAACTCGAAAAAGATGAGCTGAAAAAATATGATAAAGCGCGTCATATCGCGAAGAGATCATACCAATACAAAATGGTTGTAACGGATGGAAAAGGTCATTTTATAGAGTCATTAGTCTTTGAAGATGATGGTGTGAAATACTTTTTTCCAAAACCAAATTGGGTAAAAAGGAACATGATTCCAGCACTTATCTCGGCTTTGATTTTTGGAGCTCTTGTTTTCTTTCTAATTTTGAAAGCAAAAAACGGACACGATTTTTATGTGCGTCCAATTGCTGGAATTGAAGAGATTGACAATGCCATCGGCAGAGCGACCGAAATGGGGAAACCAATTTTGTTTGTGCCGGGCTTCACAAGTATTTCCGATGTTGCTACGCTTGCATCTTTGGCTATATTGGGTAGAGTTGCCAAAAAAGCGGCTGAATATGATACGAAAATATTAGTACCGATTGGTGTTCCAATTGTGCTTCCAATTGCGCAAGAAGTTGTTAAAGAAGCTCATTTTGAAGCTGGCAGACCAGATACTTACGATAAAAATAGTGTGTTCTTTATCACCACTTCCCAGTTTGCGTATGTGGCTGGAATTAATGGTGTGATGATTCGTGAGAAAGTGGCGACCAATTTCTTTATGGGAATGTTCTTTGCAGAAGCTTTGATTATGGCAGAAACAGGTGCTTCTACTGGTGCAATTCAAATTGCAGGAACCGATGCAATTACACAGTTACCATTCTTTATCACAACTTGCGATTATACTTTGATTGGTGAAGAACTTTATGCCGCAAGTGCATATTTGGCGAGAGAACCGTATCAAATGGGAACTCTCAAAGCTGTTGATTATTTTAAATTGTTGATTATTATTTCAGTTGTGATGGGAACTTTACTCTCTACTTTACATCTGACATTTTTCATCAACGCATTACCGGAAAAATAGGAGGATAAATGAAAAGACAAATTCCTTTAATGATTGTGATAACCTTAGGATTTTTATTTGTGGGACACACTTTTATTCCGCATAAATATTCCGTAGATTTTTACGATTGGTTCGTCAGTTGGTCAAAAGCCATTTCACCGTTTGCGGTGGTTTTGGGTGTGATGAGTTTATGGATGGTGCACGGCACTAAAATTACCCGAAAAGCCCCAAATTGGCAATATAGTATTGTTACTTTGACAGCCCTAATTTTTACGGCTTTCGCAGGATTCATGTGGGGAACAAATGAAGGAACGCCATTTATGTGGTTGTTCAAAAATGTGCAGTTACCAATGAGTGCAACGATGTTTTCACTTTTGGCATTTTACATCTCTTCGGCGGCTTACAAAGCATTTCGAGCACGCTCTCCAGAAGCAACGGTGCTTCTTATTGCGGGTATTATTGTGATGCTCGGTCAAGTGCCAATTGGTGCAATGATTTCAAAATGGATTCCTGAAACTGCAACTTGGATTTTGAATGTGCCGAATCTTGCTGCAAAAAGAGGTATTATGACGGGTGTTGGTCTCGGTATGGTTGCCACTTCTTTGAAAATTTTGCTTGGCATTGAACGAACATATTTGGGCGGAGGTGACTAATGAAAATATTTCAAAAAATACAATCACTCGATAGAAGATATGTTTATCTCGTAGTTGCACTCGCAATTATTGTGCCGTTATTGATTCCCTTTAACAGTAGAATAGATACGACTGAACCGACCGAAAATGTTTATCAGATGATTGATTCATTTGCGGGTAAACCAGATAAAGCGATTTTGATGAATTTCTCACATAATGCTTCCACGATGGCAGAACTTTTTCCGATGGAAGTCTCAATTTTGCGTCATTGTTTTGAACGAAATGTGAAAGTTTTCACGCTTTGTTTCTATCCTGACACAGCTCCACTTGTAGATTATGCCATAAATACTGCCAAAGAAGATTTTGACAACATTAAATCTGGTGAAAATTATTGTAACTTTGGCTACAAACCGATTGGACTTTTCCTGCCGATACTTCTCGGTATGGGAGAAAATATTGCCGAAGCTGTTGAAACAGACGCCGAAGGTAGAAAATTAGAAAATCTTCTTATTATGGAAGGAATTCAAAATTACGATGATTTAAATCTTATTGTCGATTTTTCTGCTTCGGGTAGCGTCTTTTCTTGGATAACTTATGCACGCGTTAAATTTGGGGCAAATGTTGCAGCTGGAATTACAGCGGTGATGGCGGCAGATAATTATCCATATTTGCAAAGTGGTCAGCTGATTGGTATGCTAGCTGGTATAAAAGGTGCCGCAGAATACGAAAAATTAGTCGATGTTTTTGCAGCTTATGAGGATGTTGATTTTCCTAACGGAAGAGAATTTAGTAAAGAAATAATCAAAGAAGAAAATGTTCCAATTACTGGAAATTACGAAATTTACGGTAATAAAATTCCATATAAATTCAAAAAAGCACGCATCGGAATGAATGCTCAAACCGTTGCGCATTTGATGATTATCATTTTCATTCTGCTTGGTAATATTGGTTATTTCGTGAATCGTAAAAAAGGAGGGTTAAAATGAGTTTTGAACTAATAAGTAATACAGTAGCTGCATTTTTTACATTGGCAATTTTCTCATTTTTGTATAAAGAAAATCCGGTTTATAGATTTGCAGAACATTTATTGGTTGGCGTTTCAATGGGTTATGCACTTCCGCTTCTATACAAAAATGCCTTCATCCCATTCGTTTATCAACCCATCTTTTTGGAACATAAATTTATCTTGTTAATCCCAGCATTTATGGGAACTTTATATATTTTTAGATTTTCCAAAAATCTAAGTTGGCTTTCGCGTTATCCCATCGCTTTTGGAATGGGTATCGTGGGAATGGGCGTGCCAATGTCGATGCACTCATCGGTGTTGGTGCAAATGAGAACAGCAATGTTACCGATTAATAGCATCAATGCAGTTTTGGTCTTTGTGGGAACTGTAACAATTTTGATGTATTTTTTCTTCTCGAAAGCACATAAAGGTGTTTACGGAAAAATAACCAATATCGGAATTTGGTATATGATGATTGGTTTTGGTGCATCTTTTGGCTATACCGTGATGGCACGTATTTCATTATTGATTGGAAGAATTCAATTTCTTTTGGGAGATTGGTTAGGTTTAATTAAATAAAAGAGATAAATTAAAAACCAAAATTCTATGGAATTTTGGTTTTTTTTTGCTTTAGAATTAAGGCTATAAATGAAATAAACAGATATTTTTTATTAAGATGGATAAAATGTTTGACACGTAAGACCAAATAAAAAAATTTGTTCTCTCGTTAAATTTTAAGTGAAAATAGAGTGAAAAAGTGTTTATTTACGGATGATTTTTAGAAGATTATTCTGGTTAAATAAAAGCCGACGTGGCTCAACGGAAGAGCACTCGACTTGTAATCGAGCGGTTGTGGGTTCGATTCCTACCGTCGGCACCATCTTTAGACGATGATTATGCATTGCATATTATTGCATCTAAAAAAAGGAGGGGTTCCCGAGTGGTCAAAGGGAACAGACTGTAAATCTGTCGGCGGATGCCTTC
>CAYQOZ010000087.1:0-6589 GCA_964419355.1 uncultured Candidatus Cloacimonadota bacterium
GATTCTACCGTCCAAGAAATATTTACAAATTCACCTGCTACTACAGATGTAAAATTAGTGAGGGTTACGGGAACTGGTGTCAATTCCAATGTAGATATAACCCAATCATTATCATCCATATAGATTAAAGTTCCTGTATTTGAATTACTGCTGTTATCTGTAAGAGATGAACCTGAACCCGCATTCATATTGTAGTAAGCAACTAAATTGTCTTCATTACCAGCCAATTCATTGTACATATTATCTTGTATTTCTGTTTGAGTTCGAACATCATTCCAAGTAAGCAACTAAATTGTCTTCATTACCAGCCAATTCATTGTACATATTATCTTGTATTTCTGTTTGAGTTCGAACATCATTCCAAATACGAACTTCATCAATATTACCATCAAAATGTAATGCCCAATCTGATTCAGGATTACGAGCTATCATTGTATTACCAGGTACAGTAAACGAGCCTTCATTATCTGAACCATAACTGTAGATTTCTTCTCCATCAAGATAGATTTTTATATCATTTCCAAAGTCTCTAACTCCAACAATATGATGCCATAATCCATCATCAACATCGTAATCAGTACTTGCATTATATCCTGTATTATAAACATACATTCTTGGTTGTCCCGAACTATAAAGTTCAAGAACATAAGCAGAATATGACCAATCCCAGTTTCCAACAATACATTGTCTTGTATTTGAATCAGATGTTTTAATCCAAGCTTCTATTGTATAACTTCCTTGACCCAAATTAACTAAAGCAGAGGGTGAACCTAAATCGACATAATCATTAATTCCATCAAAATCAAGAGCATAATCAGTTGCCAATAGTCCTGTTACCATTAACATTATTGTTAGTATAAGCCATAAAACTAAATTTCTATTTTTCATCTTGTCCTCCCACAAATATTTTATTTTTTAATTATTAATTCCATATTCATTATCCAAAAATATAAATGGTTAGATATTTGTCAAAGTTTTTTTTAATTTACAAATTTCTAGCAATTTATCTTTTCCTTTTATAATCTCTTCCAATATTTCAAAATCAATGGTTTGTCTACTATCACAAACTGTTTTTGCTGGATTAGAATGCGTTTCGATGAGCAGTCCATTTGCACCCGCTGCAACTGCCGCAAAGCTGAGAGATTTTATCATTTCTCGTCTGCCAGAACTATGAGATGGATCGACAATAATTGGAAGATTGCTCAAATGTTTTACGGCTGGGATAGCAGAAATATCGAGGGTGTAACGAGTGTAATTTTCGAAAGTGCGAATTCCACGTTCACATAAAATCACGTTTGGATTTCCAGCTTTTATGATATGTTCAGCGGCGAGTAACCACTCTTCAATCGTGCTGCTAAATCCTCGTTTGAGAAGAATAGGATTTTTGATTTTTCCCAGTTTACAAAGCAGACGATAATTTGACATATTGCGCGTTCCAACTTGTAAAATATCTACGAATTTGCTCATTGTCTCTACATCTTCCGAACTTACAATTTCCGAAACGGAAACCATATTAAGTTCATCAGCAACTTTTTTTATGTAAAAAAGTCCTTTTTTTCCTAAACCCTGAAAATTGTAGGGAGAAGTTCGCATCTTGTAGGCACCACCTCGAAAGAAATTAATGCCCATTTTTTTTAATTTAGATGCAATTTCAAGCAAATCTTCATAGCTTTCAATTGTGCACGGACCGGCAATAAAAGTGAAATTATTTCTGCCGATTTTTCTACCTTTTACTTCGATTTCAAGTGGTTTTCCATCTTGTCTTTTGATGTCTTTATAATATTTCATATTGGTCTAATATTTTCAGCGTTCAGCCGTCCCTCTTTATCTTTTTTTAGTTCGAATTCAAATATTTGTTCACGATTTGGAAGGGTGGAAATATTATAATCTTTGGGAAATTGTGAGCTGTGAGCAAACGCAGTTTCATAAGGAGATTCTGATTTTCTGGAATCAGTAATCCACAAACTGCCACTCAATTTTTTCATGTATCGCATAAAACCGTATCCCTTTTTTAGGTCTTTATTGTGATGGAAATTATAGCAAAATCCACGCTTTATAATATTCCCATTTTCTTTGTGATGAATATCTATTGGCAGTAAACCTGGAACAAGATAACCAGAAGTGAAAATATCTGCTTCATTTTTTAGCTCATGGGCAACATTTTGGAATGCAAGTGCCTCCACACGACAGCCCTTACTTTGCAATGCTCTTACCACTTGAATAAAATCACCATCTCCGGTAACCATCAACACATAATCCAATCTTTCCGATTGCATCAAAGCGTCCACCGCCATATCCAAATCTGCATTAGATTTTCCGTAACGATTGCCTTGGTCATCGATAAACCATCTAACTTTTTTCACGATTACCTTGAATCCAAAATCTCTTAATACAGAATGAAAATTCAATGATTTTTGTGCATATTCTAAATCTTTTGTAGCTTTATCTTCGTCAAAGGCAACATACGCATTTAATCTAATTGCCACACCTTGGTTTCGGCAGGCAAATTCTCTCAGAACATCATACTGCATTCCAAAACCACCATTTAAAGCAATATTGGAAACATCTACATAAACGCCCACCTTCATCGGTCCATTTCTTTCCATAAAAGACTCCTTATCTTTATGTTATTATCATTTTGTGAGTCATCTTTCTTACAATTTTGTTTCTATTCCAAAGTGGATAATTCCGTCAAGAGGATTTCTGAAATTTCCACATTCATCATAACTTAATCCGTAATCTATCCCCAGAATTCCTAATTTAGTTTCTGCTCTCAAACCAAATCCGTAACCGAAAAGTTTACCAAATGTGTAGTTTTTATTTTGCACAAATCCGTAATCTGCGAAAATAAAAAATTGTGAATTTTGTGCCAAAAGATAGCGTAATTCAAGATTTGACCAACCAACTCGGTAACCTGCAAATTGATCTTCGGCAAAACCACGCAGATTGTTATTTCCGCCCAGAGAATAGTTTTCAAATTCACTTAAATCTTTATTTTCGATTATATTTGCGTTTAACCCTGTTTGTAAAACAAAATTCCTACCAAAATAAAAATATTTATCAAAAGTAAATTCTACTGCTTGTTTTCGGACATTTTTTTCATCATCAATATTGAAAATGTGGTAATATTTCAAATAGATTTTATTTCCTTTTGTGGGGTTCAAATAATCATCGAGTTTGTTTTGTTCCACAAAAAAACCAAATTTGCTAAAATGAGTCTTTTTAAAATTTTGCTCATTAGATTTTCCCGGAAAAAAGTCATCTTGTCCCCAAAATAAACCATATTTATTGTAAAGATTGTAGTAATAAGTTTCAGATTCAAAAGTAGTTTTTATGTAGGTGGAATCCTCTTCTTCACGAAATATTAAAAAATCTCCGCTAATCGGAATATCATTAAATCCCGATTCGTGATAAGAAATTTCTATCGAGCTACGATTAGAAGTTGTGTGTTGCCAAAAAAGTGATAACGAACGATCTGTTCCGTAAATATTGAGAAAATCTAAATAAAAATAGCCAGAAAAACGATTTTTATTATTTGAATTATTGTATCCGCCAATCCCAGAGACGCGGTTCATTCTGTCTTCTTCTACCTGAATTAATAACTGTTTGTGATTGAGTGGAATTATTTGGCAATTTTTAATATATTGTTTTCGTTTCACATTCAAAGCCGCTTGTTGTAGAGTTTTGGGCGTTATTTTTTTGATTAGAAGAAGTCGCGATATCTTGAGCAGAGAATTTTCTTTGCTAACTTTATTTCCAGAAAATTTATACTCTTCAAACTCACAATATTTTCCCTCTTCAATTTGCAGGTAAACTAGCAAAGAATCAGAAACTAATTGCAAACTATCAATGGAAATATTAGCAAAAAGAAATCCGTTTAAAGCGTATAAATCAGCTATTTTGCTGATAATTTTCTGGATGTCGTGAATATCTTTATTTATATTTTTTAACTGAATATCTTTATCAGAAATGTAGGAATTGCCGTCAAAGAAAACTTGTTTTAAAGGAGGATTTTTCTTCTCTTCTATCTTAAAATTGATGTCAATTGTTTTAGCAGAAGTGGGAACTATTTTTGGTGAAAAGACTTTGATATTGTAAAAACCTTGTTTTTCGTAAGTTTTTGAAATATTTTTGGCATCGTCATTTAATATTTTTTGATTAAAAATATTTCCAGATTTTGTAAGAATAGAATTGCTCAATTTTTCATCAGGAACAAAATTATTTCCTTCAAAAGATATTTTTCCAACCAAAATTTCTGCAAAAGCTGAAATCGATAAAATCCAAAATATTACCAATATTTTGGATTTTATATTTACGCAATTTTTTTTCAACTTTTGCTCTCTTCTATCATCTTCAACAACTCTTCAATTAATTTGTTTTCAGGAACTTTTTTCACAATCTTTCCATTCTTAAATAAAAGTCCTTCACCATTTCCACCAGCAATACCAAAATCTGCTTCACGAGCTTCTCCCGGTCCATTTACAACACATCCCATCACCGCAACAGTTATTGGAAATTTGGATAATTTTGCCAATTTTTTTTCTACTTTTTTCGTCAGAGAAATCAAATCTATATCGGTGCGTCCACAAGTTGGGCAGGAGATTATTTCCATTCCTTTTTTCAAATTTAAAGATTGTAAAATTTCCTTCGCAACCAGCACTTCTTTTGTTGGATTGGCAGTTAATGAAACGCGAATTGTGTCGCCGATTCCTTCTGCTAAAAGAGTGCCAATTCCAATTGCAGATTTAATTGTTCCGACAAATTCAGTACCAGCTTCTGTAACGCCAAGATGCAAAGGATAATCAATTTTTTTGCTGAGAAGTTTGTAGGAATCTATCGTAAGCGGAACAGAAGATGCTTTTACGGAAATCTTGATTTCCTCGTAATTTGCTCTCTCCAAAATGTCAACATGTTCGAGTGCACTTTCCACGAGTGCTTCTGCTGAAACGCCGTATTTTGCGATTTTTTCTTTTGAAAGTGAACCACTATTTACGCCAATTCTAATGGGAATCATTTTCTCTTTTGCCATTTTTACAATTTCTAACACTTTCGATTTACTGCCAATATTTCCAGGATTTAATCGTAAACCATCAGCACCAGATTTTAGCGATTCCAAAGCCAATTTATAGTCAAAATGAATATCGGCAATTAGTGGAATTTTTATCGCTTTTTTTATCTGCGAAATAGCTTTTGCAGATTCCACATCCGGCACTGCTACTCGGATAATTTCGCAACCAACATTTTCCAGATTTTTTATTTGAGCAATTGTGCTTTCGATATTCTGTGTTTTGGTATTGGTCATTGATTGAATCGAAATTGGATTATTTCCACCAATCAGGATATTGCCAAGTTTTATGACTTTTGTTTTTTTTCTATTTATCATAATTCCTCATAAATTTTTTCAAACAATCAAGAAATTTTGCATTATCATCTGAATTGCTGATAGAAACACGCACGTGGTTTTTCAAAACAGGATGATGCCAAACAGCACGAATCGCGATGTCATTTTCTGCTAAAAAATTGTATAGCTCTTCAGTCTTTTCACCAATCGTAAAAGTGAGGAAATTCGTTGCTGATTGATGAACTTTCAAACCAGAAATTGCATTTAGTTCATCGAATACAATTTCTTTATTTTCAATGACTTGCTTGGTGTGATTTAGAAAAATATTTTTGTTTTCCAAAAGTGTTAAAACGAAAGCTTGTGTCATCAAATTTAAGTGAAAAATAGTCATCACCTTTTTGAGTTCGAGGATGTTTTGCGGTTGCGAAATGATATAGCCAAAACGGAGTCCAGCAGACGAAAAAGATTTCGAAAATGATCGTACAATAACTAAATTTGGATATTGATGAATTTTATCTGCAAAAGTTTTTCCTGAAAATTCAAAGTAAGTTTCATCAAGTAGAACGAGACCTTTAAAATTTTCCAAAACTTGGATGATTTTCTCATCATTTAGTAAATTTCCAGTCGGATTATTAGGATTGCACAAAACTGCCAATTTGCAATTTTTATTGTCGCAAAGTTGCAAATATTCTTCTACTGAAAAATCAAAATTATCGTCTAAATATAAAAATTTCATATCTAAACCAACCGCACCAGAATAGCTTTTATAATCGAAATATGAAGGTGCGATCGAAACGGCAAAAGATTCATTGTTATTACGAACGGCGTTGAAAATAGTAAAAAGCATTTCGTCGGCGCCATTGCCAAAAATAAGGTGGTCAGTTGGCACTTTTGCGTATTTAGAAAGAGTCTCTCTCAGTTGTTCGGTTACATTGTTAAAATATCGATTTAGCGGAACATTTTTCATTTTTTCCAAAAATTTTGTTTGGATTTTTTCAAGTGGATTTAATGAACTTTCATTCAAACACATCATCGTTTTTTTATGTGGAACATCAATATTAATCGGTTTCTTTTTCTGCAAATCATCTCTAAAATAATACACAATTTCTCCTCCATTTTTGATGAGTTTCAAGATTTTTGTTTACAATATAAAAGTCAATAATGTTTTTGCATCAAAAAAAAATGGAACGAAAAATGAAATATAAGTTTGTGCTGTTTGATGCGGATAACACGCTATTTGATTATGAT
>CAYQOZ010000088.1:0-6583 GCA_964419355.1 uncultured Candidatus Cloacimonadota bacterium
CATTAAAACGGTCAAAAAAATAGTGATTCTCGTGTTGCGAGGTGGAGCAGTCTGGAAGCTCGTCGGGCTCATAACCCGGAGGTCATAGGTTCAAATCCTGTCCTCGCTACCATTTCAGATAGGGCGACGTAGCTCAGTTGGTTAGAGCATCGGAATCATAATCCGGGTGTCCGGGGTTCGAGTCCCTGCGTCGCTACCATTTTTGGAATATTAAGAGCGATAAAATTTAGTAAATTTTCACTTATTTTTTCGGGCACTTAGCTCAGTTGGGAGAGCGCCTGCCTTACAAGCAGGTGGTCGGGGGTTCAAGTCCCTCAGTGCCCACCATTTTTTTAGCAGACTATTTAGATTTTGTGATTTATTTTTGAACAAAATTTTATTACCATTTTCAACCATTAATAGAATGATTTCCAAAAATAATTCTGAATAAAAAAATCAAATAAGAAAAGTAAAATTCTTGACTGATAATACTAGCAAAAATGAAATGCCCAAAATCATTGAGGTGATATGGCTAAGAAAAGAAAAAAGAAAAAAATGAAAATTGGACCGTTGGCATTATATGTAAGTCTCCTGTTTTTGGTGTTTTTAATTATCATCAATATTGATAAAATAGCCGATTATGCAGCGAATTTTCCACCCTCCAAAACAAAAGTGGAAGTGAAAGAAATTCCAAGAAAAATTACAATTTCAGATGCAATTCATCACACAAAAAATTTGTTGGGAATTACCGAAAATAATTATCGAACAAAAATTAAATCTGGAATTATTTCTATTTCGATGGGCATCAACCCCGCCAAAATGGATTTAAATTACGCGAATATGATTTTAACTGGCCAAATCGAATTGTTGGGTGGTGATATAAAAGTTGGAAAATCTACCTATAATGGAAATCAACAGCAAATTATCATCGTCGATCCCACCGATTCGCAAAAATACAAAATTACTCTCTATTATGCAGATTCAAAAGATGAAACAAAAAAAACTAAAATTGCGATTGTAGTCGATGATTTTGGTTATCATGGCGATAAACTTTTGGATGCATTTTGTAATTTGAACAAAAATATCAATTTTGCCATTCTGCCAGATTTGAAATATTCCGAATTGGTAATGAAAAAAGCACATCAATCTGGGCATGAAACAATGATTCATATTCCAATGGAACCGATAAGCTATCCTAAAAATAATCCTGGGAAAAATGCGATTTATGTCCACCTTTCTGATAAAATCATTCGTAAAAGAATGAACAAATTCATCAAAGATTTCCCACTTTGTGTGGGTGCAAATAATCATATGGGTTCGCTGGTTACAACCGATGAACATGTGATGGAAATTGTGCTCGGCGTTTTGAAAGAAAACAATCTTTATTTTGTGGATAGTAAAACCAGCTCTTCTTCAATTGCTCATCAAAAAGCAAAAGAGATGCTGATTCCAACATTTGAGTCAAATTTGTTTCTTGATAATATTGGCGATTTATCCACAAAAGCGATGAATAATAAAATTTCTCAAATTAAAACTTTGGCAAAAACGCAAGATAAAATTGTGGTTATAACTCACTGCACCAGTTGGGATAAATACGAATATCTAAAAAAAATAATTATCGAATTGGAAAAATTGAATTTTGAATTAGTTCCAGTTTCTGAACTACTAAAAAATAATCTCCCCGAGATTATCTAAAAGATAGGGACAAAATGGCTGAAAATAACGGGAATGTTTACACAAATTTAGAACGAAAATTTCACGATGCTAATTTATTGCGAAAAATGCGCGTCGGGCGTTACGATGCAGGAAATGAATTAGAATATTCTGCTAATTCATTGGAAACAAATGAGGTTGGAAAAATCTCACTCAAAATTGAAAAATTTATTGGTGGCGGTTTTGCTGGTCAAGTTTACAAAGTTAAGCTATTAAAATCAGAATTGAAATCTGCTCATCTTAAAATTGGAAATTTTTACGCTATCAAAATTTTGATTCCACCTTCAGGTTTTTCCAAAATTTTCCGCGATGCGATTTATTGGATTGGATTTCAAGGTCCGTTTCAATTGCAAGTCAATCCGGTAGCTTCTCGTGCTGGAGCTTTGTGGCAAAAATTTATTCGTAGAGCAGCAAAAATACGCTTTGGAAATGCTGATTATGTTGTCGATATTTACGCAACTTTTATTGATAAAACTTTGGGTAGTTGTGGCGAAATTAGTGAGTGGATTGAAGGCAGAACTTGGCGATTGGAAGTTGATGAAAATATGGATCAACTCAAGCGTTGGCAACAAAATAAAGAGACTGACAAAAAACGACTTGGCTCTACAGAATATCGTGAGAAAAAAACATTTATGAAAAATTTTGTAAAACTGCTCCACGATGTTGGCGGTCACGAATTTGCTCGACAATATGAATGGTCAACTTGCAAAAGTCAGCCCAATTGTTTGCTCCGAGAAAATTCTCATCTCGTGGCAGTAGATTTCCGTGCTGGCCTTGCTTTGCTCCCATTTTTACCGATGAGCCCCGGAGATTTCAAACTTATTTTTATGGGAATATTTCGCGGAAGTTTAGTCCAATTTGACCGTGGAAATTTACGCACATTAAAAACATTCATAAACAAATATCCAGCCAAATTTTCCGATATGGTTTCACAATTTGCAGAACTGGAAAAAATGGAAGAAATCTATCGCAATTCAGTTCTTGATATCACACATAATTTTTTCCGCTTGCCATTTAGCAGAAAACTGTGGAGAATAATGCTCACAAATTCCATTACTGGTTGGAAAATAAAGAATTTAATCACACCAAATTTTGCCGATAAAATCAAAAGAAAATATTTCATCATTTTCTTTTTATTTCTCTTTAGTTTGCTTCCTTTAATTGGAAAATATTTCATCAAATTATTGGGAAATTCAAACTGGAGAAAGCACTATTTAAAACTTATTTTCGATTGGAAATATCTAAAAAAAACAATTCGTGCAACTTCTGCCGAAAAGGCGATTATCTGGTACCGTGATGAACGAATTTCAGAAGAAAAAGCCTACAAAATTTCTTCCTCAAATTTCACATTTTTTGTTCATTTAATTCTCTCTTTATTGCCAATTGGTTTGCATAATTTTTTTACTGACAAAGCTTATTTCAAAGAAAAATTATGGTTTATTTTTGTGCGTCCAATTAGATTATACTTTGATGCAAACTTGCGCGAAAAATGGCTGTTAGAAATGGTTGAAGAAGGCAAAAAAAAACATATTCTCACCGATGAAGATGCCAAAGTTATTGAGTCTCAATTAGACGAACCTTACATCCAAAAATATTTGAAAAGTTTGGCTGTGCATGTGTGCACACTTCCTATTACGCAGATAGTTTCTGTGCTCATAGCCATAATTTATGTTTTGACTCATCCAGAAATGCCACGAACACAATCTTGGAGTATTGGAGTAGGAATTATTGCTCTCTTTCAAGTTATTCCAATTTCGCCGGGTTCGCTTGCACGCGGGCTTTATGTGCTTTATCTCGTCATCAAAGAACGCGATTTCAAAAACTATAATATCGCAGTTTTTTTGGGATTTTTCAAATATATTGGCTATCTCGCTTTCCCGATTCAAATGACTTATAAATATCCGGCGATGGCGCGTTTTATGGCAGGACATTGGGCAACCGAAGCCGTTCATATTGTGCCAGTTTTTGGGGAAAGAGGAGCACTTTTAGAACATTGGGTTTTTGGAATTTTCTATAACTGGCCCCTCACAATTCGTCGACAAATGACAGAGCGTGCAAAAATATGCACACAACAAAAACCACGAAATTGGCACATCCCAATTATTGTGATTTTCTTCACGGCAATCTTTGGTTCTATTGATTTCTTTTGTTTAAACAAATTTGGGCATCTTCCCCACATCAAAAATATCTGGCTGTTTGGCATTATTTTACCAGCTCTACTTGGCTCTACTATCACTCTTTTTGCTGGTGGACATAAATTTGCAAAGAGGATTGTTTTGGCAGTAATTAGTGGAATTATTACTGCTTTTTTCTACTCAATTATTTCTTGGAAATTTGGATTCATCGATGAAATTTTTGCAGAAACAGTCTGGCGAATGTTCATTTTTGCAGTATTTTCTGTTATTGGTGCTCTGTTTACCGAAGTTAAATTGGGCGACCCAAAATATAACAAAATATGAAAGAAAAGAAAAACTATCAACATTACGAATTTATTAGACAATTTCACACTTTAAATAGGCAACCAGCATACTTAATTTATGGTGAAGATGCTTTCCAAAAAGATATTATTCTCAAAATGATTGTGGAAAAATATTCCGATACCGAAATGGATGATTTCGATTTTATTACTTTTTATGGAGATGAATATCCCGCTAATAAAAAACCTATCGATGTTTTAGAACAGTTAGAATCGCTTCCATTTCTGACAAAAAATAAAATTATTGTTCTGAAAAATTTTGACAAAATGACGGCTGATAATTTGATGATGATAGCCGAATATTTGGAAAACCCAGTTAAAACAAGCCTGCTGATTTTGGTTGGAAATAAATTAGATAAGAGATTTAAAGCAGGTAAAATAATTGCAGATATTGCCCTCAATATTCAGTGCTATCCACCTTACAACGCTTCAAGTATCATGAAATGGCTAAATACTGAATTGAGCAGACAAAAGATAAAAATGGAAACAAATGCACTCGAGCTTTTTGCAAATAGTATCGAACTCGATTTTATGATTGCCAGCACCGAATTGGAAAAATTAATTATTTACACACACAACTCACGCAATATTTCCATTGATGATGTGGAAGAAACAGTGGGAAAATCAAAGAAAAATAAAATCTTCGATTTACAAAATTCCATCGGTAAAAAAAATCTGAAAAAGGCGTTATCAATAATAGAAAATATGTTCTCCCACACATCTGAAAAAATTGGAATTTACGTGGTAACAATGCTCACCAGATATTTTATTACCATTTGGAAAGTTGCCATTTTGAGAGATAAAAATTTGAGCGATTCTGAAATCACTTCGAGATATTTGAAAAATATTTATTTCAAATTTAGAAATGATTATCTAAATGCCGCTGACCATTATTCGGTAAATGAGACAAAAAACATTCTATCAATACTGATGAATGCTGATTATGACTTAAAATCTAAAAATATTGATGAGAAAATAATTTTGGAAACAATGATAATAAATATTTGTAAAGGATATTAAATGAACATTCATTTTAAAGCCGGATTTGTTTCGATAATTGGAAAACCAAATGTGGGTAAATCTACCTTGATGAATAAAATATTGAAAGAAAAAATCTCCATAATTTCTCCCAAACCGCAAACTACAAGACAGCAAGTAAAGGGCATTTACAACGACAATGAAAAGCAAATAATTTTTTTGGATACACCCGGATTTGTGGAAGCTCGTTACGAATTGCATAATAAAATGTTGGAATATTTGATGCGTTCGATTAGCGATTCTGACCTCATTATTTTTATCACCGATGCACATCATTATCCTACCGATTATGATAAAAAAATATTAGAAATTCTAAAATCTATTCGCAAACCAAAAATTGCGATTTTGAACAAAATTGACCTCGTTGATGATTTTGATACACAAGTTTCTGATTTGGAAAAATTAGATTTTATCAAAGTAATTCCAATCTCGATTTTGCAAATCAATGATTTTGATTTCTTTTTGGAAAGCATTGCAGAACATCTTCCAGAAAATCCTCCTTTTTTCGATCCAGAAGAAATTTCTGATTTACCAATACGATTTTTTGTTCAAGAAATTGTGCGAGAACAAATATTCCTAAACTATTCTGATGAGCTTCCTTACGCTTCTACGGTAGTGGTGGAAAAATATCAAGATTTTGATAACAAAGTGAAAATTTATGCAAATATTTGGTTAGAACGCAAATCTCAAAAACCAATAATTCTTGGTAAAAATGGCACGATGATAAAAAAAATACGCCTTGCTTCTGAAAAAGAAATTCATAAAATTGTGAGAAAAAGAGTTAAATTGGATTTGTGGATAAAGATAAAACCAAATTGGCGGAAAAAGAAAAATGCGCTAAAAGAATTTGGGTATAGATAAAATCTAAAAATTTGTTTGACACCAAAAGCTGAAAAAAATTATTTGCTGTTTCCAATCTGGAGGATTAGTTCTAACTGGTAAGACAGCGGTCTTGAAAACCGCCGGGCTTTGCCCTTGGGGGTTCGAGTCCCTCATCCTCCGCCAGATTTTATTGCTGAGATTGGAGAGGTGACCGAGCTGGCTGAAGGTGCGCGCCTGCTAAGCGTGTGTGGGGATTAAACCTCACCGAGGGTTCGAATCCCTCCCTCTCCGCCAGTATTAAAATAGATTTTTCTGGGCCGTCGACAAGCGGTAAGTCACATGGTTTTGGTCCATGCATTCAGGGGTTCGAATCCTCTCGGCCCAACCATTTAAGAGCTACCTTTTTTAGGTAGCTTTTTTATATGATGTAAAAAAACCGCTCCCTTCGGAGCGGTTTTAGTGTTTGAATAAATATTTCTACTTACTTCAACAAAATCATCTTCTTAGTATCAACAACTTTGTTACCTACAACAAGTTTGTAGAAGTAAACTCCAC
>CAYQOZ010000089.1:0-6545 GCA_964419355.1 uncultured Candidatus Cloacimonadota bacterium
ATTTTTGCATGGTTTCCATCTTTTGTGAGCTAAGAGGTAGATAATACTTAAGATATAATTAGGGAATTAGATAATATATTGATGGGAAAACATGACTGTAAACTATCGATAATTCAACATGATACTTTGGAAAAATATATTGCTAATATTGAGACATCATGTGTTGAAGCGATAGTTAAGAATATTCACAGCTTAACAAAAAATGCATTACCGACGGTGCAAAAACAAAGTTTCAAATTGGAGTGGTTACGCATTAGGTCAATTATGGTTTTTCTCAAAAACAAACTTCTTCAAAAAGATAAAAAATCAATAGTGATGAAAAAATTTGGTAGGATCGATAAGACTGAAATAATAAATAAAATAAAAAACATTCAGAAGATTGAAAATTTTTCATTTAGATTTAAGGTGAAAAAATTAGGTTCTGATGTGATTTTAATTTCAAAAAAATAAAAGATATGACCGATAATAGAACAGGAAAATTTTATCTGAGAAAACTATTTACTGGTTCATTAGCGATGACTTTAGCAGAAGCATCAATGAAAATAGTAAAATTATTGGTTTTGCCAATCTTAACATTTTACCTTACACCAAAAGATTTTGGTATTATTGCATCCATTAAAATGGTAGAAGGTTTTCTCATCATGATTTACAATCCCGGGATGATTTCGGGTGTATCTCGTAAGTATTTTGATACAGAAAATGAGGAAGAGCGCAGAACTTATATTGGCTCAGCACTTCTATTCTTTTTAATCATTTCGATAATAATTACCTCTACTTTACTGTTGTTAGGTAATTCATTTTTCAAAAATGTATTCAACGAATTTGAATTATATCCTTATGGCATTGTCGCAATAATTGTCGCAATGATGATTCAGCCAAAAAGACTTTGGAGCTCTTTAATGACTTTTAGATTTCAAGTTCCAAAGGTTGCCCTCTTTTCATTCTTACAAATGATGATAGATATAGGGGTATCTCTATTTTTGGTAGCAGTATTATTTCTGGGAGTAAAAGGCAGAGTGATTGGTCTTATTTTGAGTATTGTTTTTATTACAATAGTGGCACTTTATTTTCTCTTAAAATACATAAAAGGGCATTTTTCATTAAAGGTAGCTTGGAAGTTATTTCTCTTTGGTTTACCGCTTGCACCAGCTATTTGGGCGTATTCAGCATTGGATATAGCAGATCGTTTCTTAATCGGACATTTTGTTGGATTAGAAAAATTAGGCATTTATTCGATTGGATACACGATTTCTTCCATGCCTCTTTTTCTTTCTTTAGGGTTAAGAAAAATGTGGAACCCTATTTTTTATGAAAACATGAACAATAAAAAATATGATAGGATTAATATTTTAATTAAGTATTTTATTCTTGGAATTGCATTTGTCTCTGGCTCACTTATTATTTTTTCCAATGAATTAATTACCATTGTGTTTGCAAAAGATTTCAAAGATGCTGTCACAATAATTCCATGGGTTTGCTCTGGTGTTTTTTTTCTTGGAATATTACCAATTACATCTTCTTTCATTGCGTTTGAAAAAAGATTTAAGAAAATATCAATTAACGCTGGAATTTCAGCAATAGTAAATATTATTATTAATATTTACTTATTGCCTCGAATTGGGATTGTTGGTTCTGCCGTTGCTACGATGATTGCCTACATTACTTATTTTATTTTAAATATATATACTTCTAAAAAAATATTTTTCGAAGTAGTTTCCATAAAACATATTATAATTCCAATGATATTTGTAATCTTATCTGTGTTCATCTATTACCTTACCGAGGTAAGCTGGTTCTATTTTTTCATCAAGGCAATAGGCATTATTATTTTTATGTTGATACTTTATTTAACCAAATTTTTTACACCAACAGAAATTAAAGCATTAAAAGGAATGGTGAAATAGAATGGATATGAGTAGAATGGAAATAAATTCGTACTTACTATTTGGTTATTCATTGAACTATAAAAATAATAATTATGAACTGGATTTAACCAAAATTGATAAAACGAGATATTCTCGGTATAATGAAAAAGAGTTAATAATTAAAGGTGCTAAGTTATTGCAACACGTTGTTTCACAACAATTTGTGAATAATCAGCAAAATGTGGTACCTTTAAGTGGCGGAGTTGATAGCCGAGCTATTTTAGCGATATTATCAGAATTTACGGAACTCTCTTCAATAAATACCTATACATTTGGAACACCCGGTACTTACGATTATGAAATTGGTAAAGCCATCGCAAAATATTATGGCACAAACCATAGGACATTTTCCTTGACAAAAATTAATTATAAAATGGAAGAACTGTTGGACACATCAAAGCGTTTTGATTTTCAGAGTCCACTTTTTATACATCCCCCTGTTTGGGAATTAGAAAAATTTTATAAAAATGCATCAATTTGGTCAGGTGTAAATGCTGGAGCTGTTGTAGGTAGCTTTATGATGAAATTTCCATTAAAATCTCTCGATGATGCCAAAAAAAGATTTATGCAAAAAGGTAGTTTTGTAAAATCCATTGATTTATGCTCAGATGATAAACAATTATTAATTGGATTGATGAAATTTGATTCTATAAACGAAAATTTGGTTAGTTTTAATGAACAAGTATTTATCAAACAAAGGTCAGAAAAACATTTAGCAAAAAATGTGTTAATCGAAGGATTTAATTATAAAACACCTTTTATAAATAATGAATTTATGGATTTTATGTTTAGTCAAGCACCACAATATCGTCTCAATAAATCGCTTTATAAAAAAATAATTTATCACGGGTTTCCAACATTTTTTAAAAAAGGAATTGAAGGAAACTATGGGCTCAAAATAAATGCTAATAAAAAAATTGTATCATTAAAAGGAAAATTGATTCAACTACAAAGAAGAGTTAAAAATAAAATTCCAGTTTTATCTTTTCTGAATTCACCTATGCTGAATTATATTGATTTTGATGAAGCGATTAGAAATAGACAAGATATGAAATCAATAATTTATGAAAATATTAATGATTTGAAGTTGCGAAAAATTATTGATTGGATAGATATTGACACAATTTGGAAACGACATCAAAATAGAATGGCAAATTTTTCTGATGCACTAATAGCATTGTCTTCTTTAGAAATACATTTGAAAGCAAAGGGGAAACAGGATGGAAATGAATGAGAATATTTTATTTTCATAATGCTGAAGTTGGACAGCATACGGCAAACTTAACGCAAGTTATCTCAATGTGTAAAGCATTTGCACAAAATGGAGCAGAAGTGATTTTGTGTTTACCCCAACCGAGCGAAATGTCACGCGAAGAGATAAATGCAAAATTAACGGAAGTTTATCAGATTGAAAATAGTTTTAAATTGGAATTTTTAAAAACTCCGATTAAGCAATTTAGATTGAAAAAATTTACTAATCATTTATTTATTCGTAAATTACTTAAAAAATATAATCCAGATTTTTGTTTTACGCGTGATGTAAACTTTTTAAATATTTTTTTGGCAAATGGTATTCCAACTTTTTATGAATCTCATAATTTTAAAATTCACCAAGGTTCAATAATTATCAATAATTTACTGAAACGAATATTGTTACGAAATGCGAAAAATTGTAAATTGATTAAAATTATTACAATTAGCAGTAAATTAGCAGAATTTTGGAAAAAAGAAGGAATAGAAGAGTCAAAACTTTTATCTCTTCATGATGGGTTTTCAAAAAAAAAATACGAAAAAATACTGAAAATAGAAAATGTTCGTAAACAAATCAAGATTCCACAAAATGATTTCGTGGCAATGTATACGGGTAATTTATTTCCAAATCGAGGGGTTAATACGATTCTAAAATTAGCGCAAGAATTTTCGAAGATAAAATTTTATATAATTGGAGGTCCTCTGAAATATCAGACAATTTTAGAGCAAAATGCTAAAGAAGATAATTTACGAAATGTCAAATTTGTTGGTCAAATTCCATTTAATAAGATACATCTATATCAGTTTGCGGCGAACATAAATCTTGGTATTTGGTCGAACAAAGTGCCAACAATTAATTATTGCTCTCCCCTAAAAATATTTGAATATATGGCTGTTGAGCGTCCCATTGTCGCGATGGGTTTTCCTACCATAATCGAAGTTTTAAAAAATGGAAAAAATGCTTTCATTAGTAATCCAGAAGATTTTGATGATTTAAAAAAGATATTTAGAGAAGCAGTTGAACAACCTAATGTAGCAAATATGTATGCAAAAAAAGCACGAGAAGAAGCATTTAATAAATATACTTGGCAAAAAAGAACAGCTCAAATTATAGCAATATATAAAGATAAGTAAAATGGAAAAATTAGTAGTTAAATTTGTGATTATATTATTTTTTTTTATAGGTATTATTGTTTTACTTGGTTTTCCTATAACTTACATAAAATATTTAATTGAAGGGGATATAGTGTTAATATTCATCAATAGTATTCAAAAAAATAATCAATACCCTCTCATTAAAGAATTTGCATTTTTTGCTATTTCATTTCTTCTCGCAACTTTGTACAATAATGATTTTACATACGGTACTTTAACAGAATTTAGAGGTTATTTGATTCCTTATTTGTTTTTCTTAACTTTAATAAAAATTAATTTTTCCAAATTAGATTATCGAAAAATGGATAAATTATTTTTTTCATTATTTATTCTCCAAGTTTTTGCTTCTATTATAAAATTGATTATACACGGTGTCGATGAAAAAATAGTAGGCACCATTTCCACTTCTGGAGGTTCATTACATACCTCCATTCCGATTATGATTTATTCTTTTATTGTAGGATCCTACTTGTTTGAAAATATCTCAAAAAGTAAATTTAATTTATTGATTTTCGGATTTATGATATTTATCATATCGGGTGCTAAAAGAGCAATCTGGGCATATCTAATTGTAATGATGATTGTGTGGTATTTTTTATATTATCGTACCTATCTAAAAAGGAAAATAATCATTAGGCCTGTAACAATATCTAGCTTAGTAATAATATCATTTTTTTTGATTTATGTGGGAGCAAAAATCACTCCAACCCTCAATCCTGAACATGAAGTAGGTGGTTCGTTTGATACACATTATATTGCAGACTATGTTTACACATATAATTTCTATGATAGTCGCAGACAAGCTTATCAAGGAAGATTTGGAGGGACATTTATTATTTTGAAAGAGATGTTTACTGCATCTCGTACTTGGATAAAAAACAAAAAAACATTTTCATGGATGTTTGGTTTTGGTCCAAGTAGTTTTTATGGTGATAATTATTTAACTGATTCAGATGTTTTGTACGAAACGAATGTTTCCTATTATCGCAAATTTATCCCAACGGGGTTTTATAATGCATTATTTATGTTTGGCCTCTTTGGAACGATTGCCATAATTTTATATTTTAGGAAAATCCTAATAATACTCAAACAAATTCAAAAAAAATGGCAAAATAAATTTACTAAATCTGGTTATGCTATTCATTTTGCGCTTACCTCATATTTCATATGGGTATTTATTGAGTTTTTTACCTATTCTGCGACATATACGACATATATATTTATGGTGCCGATGTATTATTTTGCTAGAGTTTACAAAAAATTTAAAATTGATTTAAGGAGGGATATATGAATAAGAGTAAATTAACTTTTTATTTGCTTGGTAAAAAATATGGTTTTAATCCTAAAAAAAACCTTGATTTTGTGATGGAAAGTCAATATTGGTCAAGGGAAAAGATAGAGGAATATCAAAATGAAAAGCTACGAGAAACCATTGAACACGCCTACAAAAATGTGCCATACTATCAAAAACAATTTAAAAAATTGAAATTAACACCCAAAGATTTCCATACAAAAGAAGATCTGCAAAAATTACCAGTAATTAATAAAAAAATTGTTCATAATAATTTTGATGATTTTCTTGCACAAGGTTTTCAAAAATATAAGCCTCTCGAAAGATTTTCTGGTGGAACTACTGGGGTTGCCTTCAAATTTTATAATGATTTAAATAGTTGGGCACTGAATTGGGCTCTCAAAATTCGTTCTTTTAAATGGGCAAATTACGAACTAGGAAATGACAAACTTGGTGTTTTGGCTGGTGGGTCGTTAGTTCCACAAAATAAAATATCTCCCCAAAGCATGATGTGGAGATATTTACAAAATTATTACACGATGCCAATTTCTCATATGACAGCAGAAAAATTAGCCAGATATTACAAGAATCTTAAAGATAAAAAAATCATTTTTTTGCGAGGATATCCAACTGCAATATATGTATTGGCAAAATATTTGGTAGAGCATAACCATAAATTGCCGCTTGTGAGTGTCTTTACAACTGCCGAAATGCTCCACAATCATCAAAGAAAAATGATAAATAAAGCTTTTGGATGCGAACCTTTTGACGCTTATGGCTGTGGTGAAGGTATGGGAAGTGCATTTGAATGTGAAGAACATAATGGTTTACACATTAGTTTTGAAACAAGCATATTTGAAATTTTGGATAAAAATGGTAGTGAAGTCAAAAGTGGTGAAGAGGGTGAAGTCACTTTAACTTCT
>CAYQOZ010000090.1:0-1622 GCA_964419355.1 uncultured Candidatus Cloacimonadota bacterium
AATTTTCATATGTCTGGCACCTTAATGCCGGCTGCTGAATGGCATAATCCAGAGTTTAATGATTGGCTCGAAGCTGGCGTAGATGATGGTTATGTGTCGATGTTAACCTCTGCATTGGGGCAACACATTATGCCATTTGTGCAAAATGATATGAACGATTGGTCAGTTGCAGTTGAGTGTGATATGGTGGAATATCGTTATGGTTATACCCCAAAAGTAGCGTGGATTCCAGAACGCGTTTGGCTTTCACCCGATAATTATCCTGATGCTGGTGTGATTGATTGGTTGGGAAATAATTGGGAGCAACACGGTGTTGAAGCTGTTATCCTCGATGATTGGCCTCATTGTTCAGGAAATAGCAATAGAAAAATACACTGGATGAATAACGGTGTTGGAATCAATCTGCGTGTTATTCCAATTGATAATGAATTTGTTGGAAAAATGCATTACGATGCTGATGATGCCAAAAATCACATCTCTTCAACGGGACAATACGGCATCACCGTTTACGGCACAGATTGGGAAGTTGCCGCCGAAATGAATGAACATCACGAAAGCTTTTTCCTCGATAATTATGAAAGCGTGATGTGGTATTGTTATGATAATTACCCGGCTGTAAATGTTTGGAAATTAGATGAAGCACTGAATAATCCAGATTTTAATGGTTCCGGAATTGATGTTCAAAACGGAACTTACGGACTTTGCGGTGGTGAAAATGGTTATGGTGGTAGCAATAACAGCTGGTATACGCAATGGGCTGGAACTGCTTCTCATTCTGATTATCATGATCCACAATGGAATTACGGCACAGTTTGGAATGATGCTTACAATAATATAATGTCTGCACCAAATAACTCACTTGCCCAATTGGCGTGGTACACTTTGATGATAAATTTACACGAAACTGGTTGGCACACTAGTGGTGATGTAGCAGATTGGGAACATCGCTACTCTTCGCACATCAAAAATGCAAATGTATATGCCGAAGCATCGCGTTGGCAAAATGGAGATTATACTGAATCGACTGGTTGTTATTTAAGTGATATTGACCACGATGGTGTCGATGAACTTGTTATTCACAATGAAAATGCTTTCTTTGTTTTTGAAGAGATTGGCGGAAAAGCAAATTGGATTTTTTACAAAGATGAACTTGGCGGAGGCTATTCTGTTGTTGGTTCTGATGTCTCATATTACCCCGAAACAGACGGAGATTACAACGAGAGTTCTTACAATCATTTTGCCGCACTTTCCGATGTTTCACCCAATCAACAGCACTCTATTTATGACATTTCGGTTGAACAATCCAGCGGAAATATTGTGCGTGCCATCCTTTCTCAATTTGGTGTTAGCAAAACTATCCAACTGGAAATTGGCAAAAAATATTTGAATATTACTTACAATTTTGGAGGTGAGACTGGATATGTAAAATCTGGTTGGACGCCAGATCTTTTGGATATTATTTGGTCAGGAAAAAGTCATTTACAAAGAATGTGGGGAGATTATGGCAGTTATTGTGGACAGCGAAATTCTGCGAATGGAGCTACAATAGCACTCGTTTTAGGTGATGGTGGAGCTTCCCACAGTGGTGAATTTGAAGGCACTCTCGTCAAAGGTGATGAAAT
>CAYQOZ010000090.1:1722-6526 GCA_964419355.1 uncultured Candidatus Cloacimonadota bacterium
TGGAAATTATTCAATTTTAAATATTATTGCTTCTCACAATCGCAAAGTTACCTTGATTTTAGACCAAGAATTAGCTCTTTCTGAAATTGGAAATATCGTAGTTTCGAATGTTGCTGATTTACAAGGTAATCCACTTGATCCGGATTTTAATAGTGCCGAATTAATAGAGATTATTCAGCCACATTTGGTGGGAACGATGAACGATTGGGCACCTTCAAATCATGACTATGACTTGATTTTAAACAATAATGGCATTTGGGAAATTACTTTGTATTTGGCGGTGGGTGAGCATCAATATAAAATTATTGAAAGCAATAGTTGGGATGGAAATGATTGGCCGACAAATAACCAAATTATCGAAATTGATTTGCCTTCAACAATTGAAGTAAAAGTAAATTGCGGAGTTTTGCCAAATTCACAAAATGGTGATGAATTTGTAACACACTTTAAACCTATTGTGGTGGGGGATTTTATTTCTGAAGTTGGTGGAGTAAATTGGAATCCAGAAGATTTAACGGGTGAAATGAGTGATGCAGACGAGGATGGAATTTATGAATGGCAAGTGCTTGTTCCAGCTGGAAATTGGGAATACAAGGTTGTTCTAAATCGTGATTGGGAACAGGATACCGAAGGAAATGCAGAAAATTATTCATTTTCTTCAGATGGAATTTTACCCACAATCTTTAGTTATGATATGAAACAAAATGCAACATCAACATTTACCTCGACCTCTATTACACTCGGCGATGTGGATGGAAATGGTGAAATTCAGGCGATGGATGCTTCATTGGCATTGCAGAAAGTGGTGGAATTAATTGAATTTGAAGAGTGGCAAATAACTGCCGCAGATGTAGATGGAAACGGTGAAATACAAGCTTTTGACGCTTCCTTGATTTTGCAATATGTGGTTGGTTTAATTGACAGTTTTCCAAGAGAATAAAGGAGAGAAAAAATGAAAAAAATTAGTATTTTGTTTTTTTTGATTATGGCAACATTGTTAGGAGCGGCACCGGTTCACACAACATATCTTTGGCATTTGCAACAACCAATTTATTGGCCAGATAAAAGTGAATGGAACTCATTCCAATACCAATCTTGTTGGGAATCGCAATATTTGAAACTTAACAATGGAAATTGGTACAGCGATGGTCAACAACATCCGCTTAATAATTTGGAAGAAATCTTTGGAAATGACGATAGAAAAGCGGTTTATCAATACCGAGCAAAAGATGCCGTTGCTTCCCTTCTTTCCCACGCGGATGCTGGTGCACAAGTCAATTATTCTGGTTGCCTTATTAAAAATGTGAATAGTTTAGCGGATGCCGGACAGTGGGGATATTATTCTGGTTGGGAAAATAATTTCCAGGAAGCACGCAATTGGCAAACTTCTGGTGGAAATCCGCGCATGGATATTGTCTCATTTACCTTTCACCACGCATTAGCTCCGCTGATAGATGAGAATGCTCTTCACAAAGAAATTCAAGCACATCGATATATTTATGAACAAACTTTTGGCACGGGATATTCAAAAGGATTTTGGCCAGCAGAATGCTCTTTTTCGGAACGAATAATTCAAACGTTGGTGGAAGAAGGTCTCGAATGGACAATAATTGCAAATAGCCATTTGGCAAGAACTTGTCAGGATTATCCTCTGGATTATGGCACTTCTGGTTGCAACATTGATCCACCTAATGGTGCAGATATTTTGGGACCCAACGGTGTAAATTGGTGGAATGGTCAAATTGATGGACGCGGTGGAACTTTTTCTGCTCCATTTAGTTATCAAGCACACAAAGCAAAATATGTAGACCCAGAAACAGGAGAAGAATTCAAAATAACTGCGGTTCCGATGAGTGATTTATTGAGCTATCAAAACGGTTACGGCACGATGGGAACCGGTGAAATTGATGCTCACATTGCACCATTCAATGACCCAAATCAGCCGTCAATTGTGTTGATGGCACACGATGGCGATAATGCTTGGGGCGGCGGATTCGATTATTATATGAACTCAGTCTCTGGTTTTGCGAATGCTGCTGCAAATCAAGGTTATGTTCCCTCCACGATTCAGCAATTTTTGGATAATAATCCTGTTCCAGAAAATGATGTAGTTCACATTGAAGATGGCAGCTGGGTGAATGCCGCAAATGACTGGGGACACCCGCAATTCATCAATTGGATTTGGCCAATGTACGATGGAAATCGACAATTTGACCCAGATGGTTGGACGGAAGATGTTCGCAATTGGGCGGTGATTACAGCTGCTGAAAATCGTGTCGAAACTGCTGAAAATTTAGTTGGAAATGTTGATATTGCTGAGATTGTTTATCCGAATTCAAATTCAAATAATGGCGAATTGGCGTGGCACCACTTCCTACCTTCTCTTACGAGTGGATATATGTATTATGGCACCGCAATTGATATGGAAGTGAAACAGACATTAGCTTGCAATAATGCTACAGATTTTGCTGATTTAGAGATAAATGCACATCCGACTGTGGATAATGTAGCCCCATCTATTTTTATTCCGCAAAGATTTCCATACAATCCGGGTGGAAAGGGATTTGGCCCAATTTATGGCTATCAAGAATATGACAATCCGAGCGATTTTTTCGTTTGGACTTTTGCGTATGATGTATCCGATATTCAAACAATTGAAGTGAAATATCGCATTGATAATGATGGATTTAATCCCCTCAATAATAATGAAAATGAGACATATCTTGGTGGAGCTGGAGTTGGCGGATGGCAATCTATTTCGATGACCGAAAGGATTTTCCCAATCGATAACATTACGGGTAATCCCGAGATTGATTTCTTCATTTTGCCAAATTATATTGCAAACGAATATTACGCTGAAATTACCGGTTTAACTAACTGTTTGGTGGATTATTACATCGAAGCAACGGACAATTTAGGGAATCTAAAAAAGACACCTATTCAACATGTTTATGTTGGTGAAGGTGGTGGTGAAATTCCAGAATATGTGGTATGGGAACCAGAAACTCCCGCAGTTGGTGATGAATTTATTATTCATTATGGTGAAGGCGGGGAACTTTTTAATGCTTCTACATTAATGCTTCATTTAGGTGTAAATGGCTGGCAAAATGTGGACAATTATGAGATGAACTTTGACGCTGAAAATAGTTGTTGGAACTATTCTTTTACGATTGAGAATAATGTTGAAATTATCGATTTTTGTTTTACGGATGGCAACAATAATTGGGATAATAATAACGGTTCAGATTGGCATATTTCGGTAACTGGTGGCTCATCCTCACAGTTTGTAATGGACGGTGAAATTGATGAATCAGCAGAACAAGTTCTTTCCAATGATGACTTATTTTTATATTTAGATTACAATGGTAGCGAGATCTATTTTGCCGTTCCACCCGCGCAAAATTTACAAAATGATGTTTTTGTTTTTATCTCTGAAAATCCAACTGAAATGATTACCGCACCTTGGTCAAAAAGTGGTGAAGTAGCGAATTGGAATTTGTATCTCGCTAACGAAAGCACCAATAATTGGTGTGGGTGGTTCGATGCAAGTGCTTCTCCAAGTTCTGCAATTGGCACGGTTTTGGAAGGTTGTTTCTCAGTTGAAAGTGAAATTGGTGTAACGGATAGCATTTATCTTGCTATCGGTAAATATGAAACTGCTGATAACGGGGAATTGACAGGGCAAATCCCAGTCGGAAATGGTGATTTAAACATTGATATTGCAGAGTATTATTCTTATTATTTAGATAATTCAATAATTTATGGCGATGTAGATGGAAATGGTGAAATTCAGGCTTTTGATGCATCGCTCACTTTGCACAATGTGGTTGGTTTGGTAGATTTTACCGAAACGCAAATTACTGCCGCAGATGTGGATGGAAACGGTCATATTCAGGCTTTTGATGCTTCCTTAATTTTGCAATATGTGGTTGGTTTAATTGATAGTTTTCCAATAGAATAGAGGGATTGAATTATTTTCTGAAGAAAATTATCCCAAGATAGTTGAAATATTTCCATAGAAAACTTTTGTTTTTCCATGGAAATATTTAGTTTTTCTCAGCCTAATTGTTACTTAGTAAGAGCATAATAAGATAGTTAAGTACCTACTACTACAAAAGATAACGCAAATAAAAAAAATCCCCACTCAATGGAGCAGGGATTGTGGAATGTAATGGTTGGTAGCTGTCACGCTCTTCTTGCTTTTCTCTCAATCTGAATGTGGAGTGTTTTGTTATAGGAATATTGCCAAATAAAAACACAGATAAACCGTAATATGTACTAATAAATTCTTCTTTAAAAAATTGAACAGAACATAATTTAAATTTGATGATAATAAAGAAAATACTTATTTTAATAAATAATTAACTCTCACATTCACATTTAACATTTCCTTTTAATATTTCCTTCCAGTCACCGATAATATCGTGAGTCCAGCAATCATCTGCACCTGCAGCTTCACGCATAGTTAATGCAAGAATATAAGTGAGTTCTTTTACAGTAGCTCCAGCTTCTAATGCACCCTTGAAATGCTTTTTCACGCAAGGTATTGAGTGACCTTTGATTGATAAAGCAAAACAAATAAATTGATATGTTTTTTCATCAATTGTTCTCTTATCTTTGTAAAGCTCATCCATCTTATCCAGCATTTCTGAAAATTCTGGGAAAAATTCTGTTAACATTCTCATAATTACCTCCAAATTAAATTTTGTTTAGTTTTTCTTTGATTTTTTGCTTTATAATCTTTTTCCTCAAAAAACCGGTGTGACGATAGAATACATTATTTTCCTCATCTAAAAATATCTGA
>CAYQOZ010000091.1:0-6339 GCA_964419355.1 uncultured Candidatus Cloacimonadota bacterium
AGTTTGCATAAATCCAAAAAAAGAAGATTGGAATGGATGCAAAAAGCCCAAAAATTAGTGCTGTGTTTGTGAATGTGAAAATATACCAGTTGAATATCGATTTGAAAAAAATCCAAAAAGTAGCAGAGATTGCAGAACCAATAAAAATCGAGCGACTATTTACTTTTATCGTTGGAATAAATGCAAACCCCAAACTAAAAATAATGAATAAAATCAAAAATGGTGTGAGGTAGAGAAAAACACCTTGAATTAATGGAAAGTTTATAAATTTTGAAAAAATTGGCATTGATGTGGTCGAAAGCAAAAGCAAAATTAAAAGTGACCCAAAAATTGTCATTCCAAAAAATTTCATAAAATTGTAGAGAATACCACGTTTGCGCGTTTCGTGAACATTCAAAATATCATCAAAAGAGCTGTTGATAATTTTGAAAAGTGAATATGAAGTTATCAATAAAATCGTGAAACTAAAAAGGTTAAATGATATTTTCTGGTTAGCAATTTCACTAATATACTGAGCAATTTGTAGTGCGGATTCAGGAATAAATATCGTTTCCAAAACCGATCCAAATTTTAAACCCATCTTTAAAAATGGTAATTCTGGTAAAAAAAATAATAAAAATATAATGAATGGGATAAATCCCAAAAGTGTAACAAAAGTCAACGCAGCGGACTCTTTGTAAATTCCGACCTCATTGAACTTTTTTCTGAACGCCTTTATAAAAACAAATATTTTCTTACTACTCATATCTCAATGCCTTTACTGGATCTAATTTACTGGCAATAATAGCCGGTACAATCCCAAAAATAAAACCAACACCAGCTGAGACCATCAATGAAATGATAATCACATTCAAACCAGCGATGAGCTCAATTTCCAAATATCCACCAATTACGTCAAGCAAAGAAAGTCCAAAAGCAATGCCAAAGATTCCACCAATGGTAGTAACCAATATGGTTTGCGTCAGAAATTGTGCAAAGATATCGAATCGTCTCGCACCAACTGCAATGCGAATACCAATCTCCCGTGTTCTCTCTTGAATGGATGCTAACATGATGTTTGCAATCACGATGCCACCCACTAAGAGAGAAATTATGCTGATAAAAAAGAAAACTATTTGAAAAATTTTTTGGTTTTTCATCATATCTTCTGCTTGCTGTTTTGCTGAATTTACATCAAAAACTCGTTCACGATGTCGTAAATTCAAAATAATTGCTTCCAATTTATCTCGTAATTTTAGAGCAGCTTCTGGATTTTTTGCCTTTACTGTAAAAGTACCAATTTTATCTTCACCTGTCCCTTTACGAATCATCGAGCTAATTGGCACGAATGCCCGTCGATTCATATACGCAAGGGCATTATCATTACCAACTACATCATTATTCTTCATAAATCGATGTTGCATTATACCGATGACGGTCAACCGAATATCACCTACTGTAATTATCTCGCCAATCGGATTTTTATTGCCGAAAAGTTCGTCTCTCAGGGTAGTGCCAATCACGATGACATTGCTTGATTGCTCGATATCAAACTCGCTGATAAATCTACCCACTTCAACATCCCACTCTTCAATTTTTTTGAAATCCGGGACAACACCAAAAATTGACGAATGGAAATATTTTTTTTGAAAAGATAAACGCAACCACTTACGAATTTGAGGATTAAAATATTCCGCCTCTGGAATTAAAGAACGAATTAATTTAAGCTCCTTCCATGCAAAATATTCTTTCACATTGCCGGGGTTTTCATAATTCCAATTTTTCCGAACCGTGATTTTGCTCAAACCACCTCTTTCCATCATCCATTTTAGCGTGTTTTTGTTAATGCCATTCATCAGTGAAAGTATTACAATCACCGACATCGTACCCAAAATAATGCCAATCACCGTTACTAAACTACGAACTTTCCGCGACCAAAAATCGGAAAACCCTACTTTGAAATGTTCGCTAAATGTTATCGCCATTTTGAATTAACCCATCTACAATGTGAATTACACGGTGCGCTTTTTTGGCAACGACTGGATCGTGCGTAACCATTATTACTGTATGCCCTTTGGCATTTAAATCTGAAAAAATGGATAGAATGTCATTTCCTGAATTTGTATCCAAATTTCCAGTTGGCTCATCGGCTAAAATGATGGCTGGATCATTCACAATCGCACGGGCAATCGCTACTCGCTGACGCTGTCCACCCGATAATTCTGCAGGTTTATGACGCAATCTATCGCTCAGTCCAACATCTGCCAAAACTTCTTTTGCAATTTTCTCACGGCGTTTAGCATCTATACCAGCGTACATCAAAGGCAGTTCCACATTTTTCTGAATGTTTAAGTTCGGCAATAAATTAAAAGTTTGAAAAACAAAACCAATTTGTTTATTGCGAATCGTGGCTAAATTCTTTTTCTGCAAATTACTCACATTTTTTGCATTAAGAAAATATTCACCTTCGGTAGCGGTATCGAGACAACCCAAAATGTGCATTAAAGTTGATTTCCCAGAACCAGAAGGTCCCATAATCGCCACAAATTCACCTTTATTAATATTGAAATTTATACCGTTCAAAGCCGGAACTTTGATTTTACCCATCGTGTATTCTTTTTTTAATTGTGCAATCTTAATTATCTCTTTCATTTTCTCTCGTTTTTATATTTTTCTAATATTTAAAATCAGCAAGCTCAAACATTTTGCCATCTTCATCTTTTTCGGGTTGCCAAGTTCGCACATAAATTTGTGGATTAAGAGAATCTGTCAAATCAAACATTAAAAAAAGATAACCTCTATCTGCATAATTTTCCGAGTAATAATATTGTGAAATCTGAATGCCATAAATTTTATCATTTTTATTACTCTTCTGCACTTTATTATCCTCAAAATGAATATTAACAAACTCATTATTGCCAAAAACCATTTTTAACCGTTCCACATATTCTCGTTTAGAATATTTTACATACTCAATTTTATCGCCCAATTTTTCATACATATTTTCAATAGATTTATCTTGTTTCAAAACCGTTCCCACAATTATAAGAGCATTCTCGGAAAAAACTTGCTCTATGTAATCAATATTTTTTAGACAATACGCCGTCTTGTATTGTTCCATAAACTGCACGATTTGATATTTATCTTCTGTCGAACCAAATTGCTCATTTTTGTTCATAATGTCGGAAACTGCAATATCGGAAAGTGCAAAAGAAACCGCCTCAATTTTTCCAACTTCATCGAAAGTAAAAACCACATTTTCCACGAAATCACAGTCATTTTTGGGAAAAGAAAAACTCATTGGAATACCACGCACAACCTCTTTTCCGCCAATTGTTACGGTTTGTAGATTGGGATTTTGCGAAAGAACTTTAGCATTACCGTAATCTATCAATTTTTCGTACATTTCAAAACCAGCATCGGTAAAATATTGTTTAGCAATTTTACCATTATTGATGCAACTCATCACATCTTTTGTTTTAATTAAAACGTTATTTTCTGCTGAATTAGAAACTTCTACTACCTTAATTGGTTCTTCTTTATTTTCTGTAACTTTGATGGGAACGATAAAATTAGCAGCACTAAAAGTTGGAATATTGGTTTCATCTAAAACCTGCCATAACTCGATGTCCATTCTACTTTTATTCTGATAAATGTATTCGATGCGTAACTTCAAATTAGTAAAATCTTGCTGTAATTCGGCAGTGCCAATCCCATTTCTGGCAGAGTGCATTCTACTGCGAGCATCACCCGTCCAATAATCGTATTCCAAATTTTGCAAAGGTAGATTTTGATAGCTTAAATTTAGTGTTAAAACTTTATTTGCAACTTCGGAAACGGTGATATCCACATCGGCAAAAATGCGTTCAATCCGTTCTGGAAGAGTGGTAATTAGTAATTGTTCACGATTCCCAAAAGTATATTTTATTTCATCGTGGGCGGGATGACTTCGCAACAAAACCAAAGCCCAATAGTAATTTCTGAGGGCATCGGCAATGCGTAATTCCTGCTCTGCATAAACAGCTGAAGTCGTATAATCCAAAATCTTTTTTTCACGATTGGCAAATATTTTGTTCATATCCGATTTCTTGATGTAACGATAGACAATCGTCTTACCGTTTTCTTCCAAAACTTTCCGCTCCGCATTGTGCAAAGTAGAGTTAGAATATGTCTTCACAATCGATTGCGTAAATTCGTGCAAATTGCCATCTTCCTCTTCCATTATGTTGGTAAAATTGCTCTCCACCTGAATGGAAATTTGGCTAATAAGATCATTGATAGCTTGCTTATCTGCTTTTTGCAAAGTGGAAGATTTTCCCATTCCATACATATAATTTTGTTTTATTTCACTAACGGTAATTGCACTCAACCACAAATTCGCACTAATCAACACTAATATAATTATTTTTTTCATTGCTATCTCCAATTATTTTTTTATCGCCTTCAGTCTATCTTCAAAAATTATCAGATATTCTTTTTTTGCTTTATCATTCAAAAATGAGATATTTACAAATTCTACTACTTTTTCTCTCTTCTCGATAAATTCCTTGATCATCTTTTCTGCTCTACTTTCTTTAATTTGATACAATTCGGCCAATTTCAAAAAGTCCTCGTAACCATAAAAACCATTAATCTTAAAACTTTCACTTTCAAAATTTTTGAACATATCAAGTGCCATACGATGACCAACAGGTAAATGCAAAGCAGTATTCAAAACATCATAAACAGGCGAAAGCAGATAATCGTTATTTACGCTTTCCAACAATGAAAAATTTTTGAAATGAGCATCACCATTGCCAAAAATGTAACAGAAAATTATCAGTTTATACAACTTTTCAATCTCGATTTTACTCGCCGAACAATATTTATGAACTATCTCGCCAACCTCTTCGTAACTACCATCATATTTAAAATTTTTGCCCTTAGTTTCGGGAGATCGATTCGATAATTGGCAAAAATCTTCTTGCCGTAATTTGTTGTGATTCACTCTATCAAACCGCTTGGTGATGTAAGCAAATTCTCCATCAATAAATTTTATCAGAGCATTTTCGGCAACTTTCATTCTAAAAATTTGTTTAGCAATTTGCATCGTGAGATGTTCATTCGCAGGCACTTCACTCTGAAATTCCAACTCTATATTTGATGCTGACGGTTTCAATAAATACTCACCATTTGTCTTAGTTACGACCAATTCATTACCTTGCAATTTGAGCGAAATCTTAGCTTGCACACCAGAAATTGAAAAATGTTTTACAGACTTGCTCTGCATTGCAGAAAAATCTTTTTTAGCAAAGTTCAATTTAGGTGTTTTGCGATTAAATATTTTGCGTAAACAAGCCGCACAATATTCACCTTGCGTAATTTCTTTGAAACAGCTCAGGCATCTATTCATCAAAATAACTCCACCGTAACATTGCCAATTGTATCGTAATTTGCGGTTTTACAAAGAAGTTTAAAATAATCGTTTTCATCTATTTTCATCTTTTGACATTGCATTTTGCGCGTTACGCCTTCTGCCAAAAGACCATAAAAAAACGGAAATAGATATTTGGAACGAATTTTTTGCTGTTTTTTGGGCAAAGTTAAACTAATTGATTTACTGCTTTCATCTTTCACAAAATCATCATTATAGGTAAAAATATATTCAGCTGTTTGTTTTTCGAGAATAGCAACAAATCTTCTATTTTGGAGAACTTTTACACGCATTTTTATTCACCTTTTACCGCAATTTGAATATCCAAACCAAGCGCATCACAGATTTTGGATAGCACAATAATGGTAGGATTACCTTTACCAGATTCAATATCACTAACCGTGTGCAGGGCAACTTCGGTTATTTCACTCAAATCTTGTTGTGTAATCTCCAAAATTTTGCGTCTATTTTTGATGATTATGCCAATTTCTGTCGTCTCCATCTTTACCTTCTTTTTCATTTTAATGAATAATTGTGTGCAATTTATTTAACAAGCTAATCTTTGCAAGCATTATTTTCATTTTAATGAATAATTCACCATATTCTTCACCACAGAGTTCGCTGAGAACACCGAGGAAAAATTTTTTACAACTAACAACACGAACCGAAAAATAACCAACACGGAACTTCGAATGATGAAACTAACTCTTTTAATCTCCTCTTGAGAGGAGTACGGCGTTAGCCGGGAGGTGTGTTGCTTTCACATTCCCCCAGCTGAAGCAGGGGGCTAATCTTTTCATTCTTTTTCACCTAAAATACATCTCCAAACATCTAATTTACATCATCGTTCTACCTGCAAGACATCAACAGAGATTAAAAATACATCTTCCGCCATCTAATTTACATCATTTTCTACTCACAGGACATCAACGGAGATTAAAAATACA
>CAYQOZ010000092.1:0-6245 GCA_964419355.1 uncultured Candidatus Cloacimonadota bacterium
TTTCATTTGAAATTTTTCAGCAACTGAACAAACAAATTCCCGAAAACATTTTTGTTCCAGTTGGAGATGGTTGTATTATTTCCGGTGTTTATAAAGGTTTTGAAGATTTGCTAAAACTCAGCATCATTCAAAAAATGCCTACAATTATTGCGGTACAATCTATGAAGAGCGATAACCTTATCCGTAATCTAAATAACAACAAATTTACATCAAACGAAAGTGAAACCATCGCTGATTCAATTGCAGTTGATGTTCCACGAAATTTTTGGATGACAAAACATTTTATCGAAAAATATGATGGCAAAACTTGTGTTGTAACGGATGATGAAATTTTGCAGGCTTCAAAAAAACTTAGTAGTAATTATGGAATTTTTTCCGAGCCAGCTGCCGCAACTTCTTTTGCTGGAATGCTTAAATATGCAGAAAAAGAACTAATTGACGAAAATTCCAAAAACATTGTACTCCTCACTGGGAGTGGGTTGAAAGATTTAGAATCGGTTCAAAACATTATTGAATTACCTAAACCGATTAAAAATATTGAGGAAATTGAGCTGTGAAAAAATCTGTAAGAAAATTTGATGCTATTCCAAAACTTAATGGCTCTTGGAAGTATCTCGATGATTATCAATATGACGAGATAATTTACGGTCAATTTCTGCTCTCCAAATTTCACCACGGAAAAATTAAAGAGATAATTTTTCCAATCGGATATGATTTAAAAGAATTTACTTTTGCAAAAGTGGAAGATATTAGAGGAATTAATATTGTTCCTGAACCTGTTAATGACCAACCATTTATGGTGGATGATGAGATTATGCACAAGGGTCAAGTTATTATGGGTATTGCACATAAAGATAAAAAAATATTACAAAAATTTATCAATGCAATTGAAGTAAAATACAAAAAATTACCAGCAATTACTGATCCCAAAATATGCTTGAATGATGAAAAAAATCATTTTGGGAAAATTGATATTATTGATCATCGCACCAAAACTCCGATTGCTTCAAACTGGATAAAAAACCATTCTGTTTATTATACTCCGCATCAAGAACAAGCATATTTAGAGCCTCAAGGCACAATCGCCATTTACAATTCTGATAAAAACGAGATGTATATTCGTGTAACTGCTCAGTGCCCATTTTATGTGAAGAGTGCAGTAAAAAATATTTTAGGTGAGACGGTAGATAGCGTTGTCGTTGAATCGACAGAAGGTCTTGGTGGTGCTTTTGGTGGGAAGGAAGATTTTCCATCTTTACTGTCTGGCGTTGCGGCTTTACTATCATATAAATGCCATAAACCTGTAAAAATAGTTTTGGAAAGAAATGAAGATATTGCCATTACAACCAAACGGCATCCTGCTCGTATTGAGTTAACAACTTATACAGATTTTCAGACCAAAAAAATTAAAAAGTTAGAGATAGATTATCGTTTAGATGCAGGTGCTTACCAAACTTGTTCAACGGTGGTTATGTCTCGTGGAATTTTGCATTCATGTGGCGGTTATGGCATTTCAGATGTCTATATTAAAGGTAGATTATTTAGGAGCAATACTCCCATAAATGGGGCATTTAGAGGATTCGGAGCACCACAAGGATTTGCTGCAATTGAGGCTCATATAGATTCAATTGCTAAAACTTTAAAGATGGATTCTTATGAATTTAGAAAAGTTAATATTTTCCAAAAAGGTGATGAATTTCCTACAACACAACCGATAACCGAAAATAATCTGGAAGATTGTTTAGATCGAGTTATCCAAAAATCGGATTATCACAAAAAAATTATTGAATTTGCTGAATGGAACAAAACACATAAAAATAAGAAAGGAATTGGTATGGCAATTGCCTTTCATGGTGGGGGATTTACCGGAAATGGAGAGAAAAATATTAAGCCGCGCATCAAAGTTACAATTGATAAAAATGCGATGGTGAGACTGTTCGTATCCAGCACAGATATGGGGCAAGGTGCTCATACAACGCTTGCTCAAATGTTCTCCGAAGCTATCAATCACCCGCGTAAAAAATGCTGGGTGCAACTTCCAAAAACCAGTGAAACACCCGATAGTGGTCCCACGGCGGCATCTCGAACTATTTATATTGTGGGAAATTTATTAGCTGAAAAAGCCAGAGAAATTAAGCAAGAACTTGGTTTTGATAATTTAGAAGAATATGTGAAAATTCATCAAAACGATTTTCCAAAAGAGTACTTTAAAATCTATATTCCACCAGATTATGTTACTTTCGATGATGCCAAAAATATTGGTATTGCATACAGAGACTTCTCTTGGGGGGCATGTGTAAATGAAATTATTTTCCATGCCGATACCTACAAAATTGAGCTTGTAAAGAGCTGGAATGTATTGGATATTGGAAAAATAATTAACGAAAAAATTGCAGTAGGGCAAGTAGAAGGCGGAGTTTTGCAAGGGTTAGCTTTTGGAACTACCGAATATTTATTCAAACCTGGTTTTGGCAGAATACAAAGTTTCACAGATTACACTCTTCCCACCACGCTGGATATCCCCAAAATTGAGGTAGAATTCATCCATTCAGATAATCAAATGGCTAAAGGTTTAGGTGAAATTCCAATGAATTTTCCTGCACCATCTATTCGGAATGCATTTCATTTTGCTACGGGTATTTTGATAGATGAATATCCATTAATTCCGGAGCGTATATTTGAAAAAATGGAAAGAAACAATGAAAATTAATTTTATTTTAAATAGAAAAAAAGTTTCTCTTGATGTGGAGCCAATGAAGCGTCTACTCGATATATTGCGAGAGGATTTTGGATTACTGGGCACAAAAGAGGGATGCGGTGAAGGTGAATGTGGTGCTTGCACTATCTTGCTTGATGGAGAACCTGTAACCAGCTGCATCACCAACGCTATTCACGCAGATGGAAAAGAAATTTTCACAGCTGAAGGAATTTCCAAAGAAGATGATGGGAAGCTTCTTATTGAATGTTTTGATGAGACGAATGCTGTTCAATGTGGCTTTTGTTTTCCGGGTTTTTTAGTGTCTTCCTATAACTATCTTCAAACAGATGGAGAGGAAAATTTAGATAAAATTAAAATGGCACTTTCGGGAAATATATGTCGTTGCACAGGTTATCAAAAAATATTTGAATCAGTTTTACTGGCGTGCAAAAGGAGAGTGCGATGAAATTTTTTAAACCTGCCAATCTCAACGAACTGTTTAAAATTACCGATAATTTTAAAGGGAAAATATATTTTCTTGCTGGAGGTACCGATATAAATGTGCAAATTAAAAATAAACTTATTAACGATGAAAATATTGTATTTATCAATCATTTGCGGGAATTAAAAGGCATTCGCAAAGAAAATGATAAGATAGTTTTTGGTGCTTTAACTACTTTCAAACAAATAATTAATTCTCATCTTATTAAAGATAATTTTCCCATCTTATCAGATAGTTTGCAAAATTTTGCATCTCCTCCAATTCAAACTTCTGCCACGATTGGTGGTAATATTGCCAATGGTTCTCCAACTGCGGATATAGTGCCACTTTTGATGATTTTGGATGCTGATATTATTGCTATCGGAAAAAAGGGTAATCGTCAAATAAATATCAACGAATTTTACCAAGATTATAAACAAAATAGCTTGAAAAATGATGAGATAATTAAAGAGATTTGGATAAATACAGATGCACAAAAAGATGATTCTACATTCTATCAAAAAGTGGGGGCGAGGCAGATTTTAACAATTGCCAAAGTTAGTCTTGCTGGTTTAATTAAAGAAAAAAATGGCACAATTAAACGAATCAAATTAGCAGTTGGCAGTTTGAATGAGTATGCACGACGCCTTGGAAAATTAGAAAAATTCTTATTAAATAAACAGCGGAAAAATATAGATTTTGCAAAAGTGAAAAAAAATCTTACCGAAGAGATTACTCCAATCACGGATTTACGCTCAGACAAAGATTATCGCTTTGCTGTTTGCTATAATTTGATAGTGAGTTTCTTGAAATCTTAACAAAATAATTTTACCTAATTTCAACTTGACGGTAAAATCGAACTTTGCCGATTTGCACAGAATAAAAAAAAGGAGAGAGTGATGATAAAAAAAATATTAATGGTAATTATGATGATTTCGATTGTCGCAATTATTATGGCAAAAGGAGAGGAAGAAAATATGGAAAATGTAAGGGTATTAATGAAAACAAATATGGGTGATATCGAGCTGGAATTGTGGCCCGAAGCATCACCAATAACGGTTGAAAATTTCTTGAAATATGTTAATGATGGTTTTTATGATGGTGTTGTATTCCATCGAATTATTGATGGATTTATGATTCAAACTGGTGGTTTTGGAGAGGACGGAATCCGAAGACCTGCAACTTACAAAGAAATTCAAAATGAAGCTGACAACAAACTTTCTAACGAAATTGGAACTTTGGCAATGGCAAGAACAAATGCTCCACATTCCGCTTCATCACAGTTTTTCATTAATGTGAAAGATAATGCTTTTTTGGATTTTAAAGACAAAAAAATGGGTTGGGGTTATTGTGTTTTTGGAAAAGTTACAAAAGGAATGGATGTGGTTAATATGATAAAAGTTGCCCCAACACATGTAAATCAAAAAATGCGTATGCAAGATTGGCCAATTGATGATGTTATTATATTAAAAATGGAAGTGATTGAGAAAAATACTGTCGATAATTTGGAAGATAATTAGTTCAAAAATCTTAGATAGAAATTAATAGAATTTAGAGCAATTGCTTTCCAACTAAAATTATTTTGAACAGTTTCATTTCCCATTTCCGCCAATTTTTGTGAGAGCGGTTCACTTTCTAATAATTTGCAAATGGAATCAGCATATTTTTCGGTTTCAAAAGGATTCATTTTAAGGCAATCTTTACCGGAATTTAGGTTTTCCTGAATTCCAGCGAATTTTGAGATTACAACTGGCGTTTCACAAGCCATCGCTTCAAGAGCAGTCATGCCGAATGGCTCATATTTAGCGGATAGGATAAACAATTTTGCCTGACGGTAATATGGCGGTAAATTCTCGTGAACAATGCCACCAATTAGATGAACATTTTCACTAATTCGATTTTCTTTAACGAAATTTTTTATCTTCGATAAAACCTCTTTTTCCTCATCATCAGGATTTTTTGAACCGCCACCGATTACCAAATGAATTTTTGGAAATTTCTCTAAAACTTTCAAAAAAGCAGGAAGAAGTAAATCGTGTCCCTTAACTTTTGCGAGCCGACCAACCACAAAAATATATTGTTTTGGTAAATTAACTTCTGTCTCTTTTTCATCTTTTTTCAAAGTGCGAAATGTGTCAATATCCACTCCGGGTGGGATAAATTCTACTTTTGGTGGTCGGAAAGAATATAATTTTTCAATTTTATTTTTCTCTTCAAGACTGGTTATTGCCAAAGCGCTAACCGACTGGAAAATTCGGAGCTCTTCGGCAATTCGATGATTAAAATTAAAAATTTTATCCATCTCTTCCGAATCTCCGCCAACCTGATGTCTCTTCCAAGCACCCAAAGAATGAGAGGTGAAAAAAGAGGGTTTGGAAAAAACTTTGGCTACATTCAAAGCAACAATTCCGGCATCCACATAATGACCGTGAAAAAGGTCATATTGCAAGTTGTGTTTACGAATAAATTTAATCATGTTTTCTGAAAGTTCGGGTAGCACATCGTAAATTTGTTCTTTGGGAATAAATTTCCAAATACCTGCTGAAATTCGTATTACTCGCACATTTGGACAATCGGGAAGTGGCTCAATTTGTTTGCGAGAACGGTCGAACCAACGCGTGAAAATATCTACCTTAATTCCAAAATAAGAGAGTGCTTTTGCCAATTGGATAACGTAAATTACCTGTCCACCAGTATCCGTTTTTCCAAGTTCTGGAATTGGGTCAAAATATCCGTGAGTGCTGAGCATGCAGATGTTTTTAATTTTTTCATTTTCTATTTTCATACTTAATCTCCATTTATTATTATCTAACAATTATCAAATATTTTTGGCAAACATTCGAGCAATTTTTTTGGATTATCAATAATTTTATCTGGTTCTGAAAGAGCAAGAATTTCTCTTGCATTAAATCCCCAACTTACTGCCACAATTGGAATTCCTACTTTTCTTGCCGCTTCGATATCGCGAGTTTCATCTCCAACATAAACGACAGAATCTTTTCCAATTTTACGATTTTTAAGAAGTTGATTTATTGTTTTATCTTTTCCAAAAATATTTTTGCTCGT
>CAYQOZ010000093.1:0-1931 GCA_964419355.1 uncultured Candidatus Cloacimonadota bacterium
AAACTTTTTTGATAGTCGAGTGAGTGCTAAACCTCAATTTTTTAATTTCAGAAGAAATTTCGCCTTCAGCCGGATTTGCATTTTGCAACAAATTCAAATTTTCATCAAAAATACGCCAAATGCGATTCAGAAAACGGAAAGCTCCTTTCACACCTTCATCACTCCACTCCACATCTTTTTCTGGAGGTGAAGCAAACAGCATAAAAACTCGCACTGTATCTGCACCATAGCGGTCAACGAAAGCTTGCGGGTCAACCGCATTGCCTTTCGATTTGCTCATTTTCGCACCATCTTTAGTTACCATTCCCTGCGTGAGCAAACGCGCAAAGGGCTCATCAGATTTAACTAAGCCTAAATCTCGCATAAACTTATGAAAGAACCGAGCGTACATCAAGTGCATCACTGCGTGCTCAATTCCACCAATGTATTGATCTACTGGAAGCCAACTTTCAGCCAACTTTTCATCAAAAGGTTTTTCGTTATTTTTGGAATCCACATAACGCGCATAATACCACGAACTGTCCACAAAAGTGTCCATCGTATCGGTTTCGCGTTTGGCTGGTTTCCCACATTTTGGACAGGGAACATTTACCCAATCTTCCACCGAAAGAAGCGGGTTTTGAGTAGTTTTTCCAAGTTGAACATTTTCGGGAAGCTTTACTGGTAAATCTTCGTCAGGAACGAGAACGGTTCCACAATCTTCACAGTAAATGAGCGGAATTGGATTTCCCCAATACCGTTGTCGCGAAACACCCCAATCACGCAATCTGTAAGTAACTGTCTCTTTTCCCATCTCATTTTCAGCCATCCATTTAGAAATTTCCTTTTTGGAAATTTCGCTATTTATGCCATCAAATTTACCCGAATTAACCAAAGTTCCAACCTCAGTAAAAGCTTCAGACATTTCATTTAGAACTAAATTATTTTCTGAGTTTTGAATAACTATTTTCATTGGAATACTATATTTTTTGGCAAATTCAAAATCGCGTTGATCGTGTGTTGGTACTGCCATCACAGCACCAGTACCGTAATCCATCAACACATAATTTGTAATCCAAATTTGCACTTTGTCGCCGTTGACTGGATTAATCGCATATCTTCCCGAAAAAACACCTTTTTTGGTCGTATCTTCCGCAGTTCGGGCGATTGTATCTTCATTCATGACTTCGTGGCAAAATTGTTGCATTTCAGAATTTTTAGATTCATTCTTTAGCCATTCTGTAACCAGCGGATGTTCAGGCGGAAGTGCCATAAAAGTGCAACCAAAAATTGTGTCTGGTCTGGTTGTGAATACCTTTATCAATTTTTCAGAATTTTCCAACTTGAACCAAATTTCTGTCCCGAAGCTTTTTCCAATCCAATTTGTTTGCATAGTTTTGACGCGTTCCGGCCAATCTATCACACCCGAAAAATCCAAAAGTTCTTCCGCATAATTCGTAATTTTGAAGAACCATTGTTCCAATTCTTTCTGACGCACAACGCTGTGACAACGCCAACATTTGCCATCTTCGACCTGTTCATTCGCCAAAACAGTTTGGCAATCATCGCACCAATTTTGGAAAGATGTCTTTTTGTAAGCCAGCCCTTTTTCATACATTTTTTTGAAGAACCACTGTCCCCATTTGTAGTATTCCGAGTGGCAAGTGCTAATTTCACGCTCCCAATCTATGCCAAATCCCATCATCTCAAATTGTTTTCGCATAATTTCGATATTTTTGTCCGTTGTTATGCGTGGGTGTGAATTGTGCTTGATAGCAAAATTTTCGGCTGGCATTCCGAATGAATCGTAACCCATTGGCTGCATCACATTGAAACCTTCCGTCAATTTATAGCGAGCAATTGCATCTGCTATCGAATAGTTGGAAACATGCCCCATATGCAGTGCACCAGAAGGATACGGGAACATTGAAAGCACATAATATTTTTCTTTT
>CAYQOZ010000093.1:2031-6133 GCA_964419355.1 uncultured Candidatus Cloacimonadota bacterium
ATGCAGTGCACCAGAAGGATACGGGAACATTGAAAGCACATAATATTTTTCTTTTTTGGAATCATTATCAGCTTTAAAAATACCTTTTTCATCCCAAATTTTCTGCCAATTTTTCTCAATTTTTTCAAATGGATATTCCACTATTTTTATCTCCTAAGATTTATCAAAAATTTCCTTTGACAAAATTTCTTTCAAAGATAATTGGTCAAATATATTTTTACTGACCAATAAATTTGTAGGTAGAAAAATAAATATACGGAGGATTTTATGTTCTTTGCTAATTTAATTAAAAAACGGATGAAATTTTTCACGATTTATGATTTGAAATTAATGCAGATAATGGGTATTTTTTTGGGTTTGGTTTTGGCAAAATTATATCCGCAGATTTTATCTGTTAATATTTGGTGGTATTTATCAGGCTTTTTCTTGATAATTATCAGAATTATTTATCTCTTTTTCATCAAGAAAGAGAAGTAATAAATTATTATCTCACTCTTAATTCACAAGTTAAAATAGAGCGACAATGGAAAGCAACGATGTAATTGTGATCGGTGGTGGTGCCGCCGGAATGATGGCTGCCGGAATTGCTGCCCAAAATGGGAAGAGAGTAATTCTACTAGAGAAGAATCCAGTTCTGGGAAAAAAATTATTAATAACTGGAAAAGGAAGATGCAATATTACAAATTATTGTGATGTGCGAGAGCTTACCGAGAATATTCCAGTTAACGGTAAATTTCTAACAAATGCATTTTATGGTTTTAGCAATTTTGATGTTGTTAATTTTTTTAATTGGAATGGGTTGGAAACCAAAATTGAACGAGGTAATCGTGTTTTTCCAGTTTCGGATAAAGCCAAAGATGTTGTCGAAATTCTCGTCAAATTTATTCGTAAAAATAATGTTGAAATAATTCACAATTCCGCTGTTGAAATTATGAAATTTGGCAAAATATTTGCTGTGAAATTGGACAATGACGAAGTTATTAAAGCCAAAAAACTTATCATTACAACAGGTGGAAAATCGTATCCATCAACCGGTTCAACTGGAGATGGATATAATTTTGCCAGAAATTTCGGACATAAAATTACAAAATTCAAACCTTCATTAGTTCCAATTATTGCTAAAGGAATTCTTCCAATTGAAAATGTACCAAATTCAAAAGGCTGCAATGTAAAAGAATTGCAAGGACTTTCACTCAAAAATATCGCAATAAAAATTGTAGATGCAAAAAATAAAACTGTTTATGACGATTTTGGTGAAATGCTCTTTACACATTTTGGCGTTTCTGGACCAATGATTCTCTCGGCAACCTCACATATTCGTAAATTAGATGGACACAAACTTATCATTGATCTGAAGCCTGCATTATCTGCAGAAAAATTGGACATTCGACTTCAGCGAGATTTTAAGGAATTTTCAAATAAACAATTCAAAAATATCTTAAAAAACTTGTTACCAAAAAAAATGATACCGATTATTCAACAAATTTCTGGAATTCCGCAAGAAAAATCGGTTCATCAAGTTACGGCAAAAGAGAGAAAAAATCTAATAATTGCTCTTAAAAAACTTACTATTCAACTGATTAAATTCCGCTCAATTTCCGATGCAATTATTACTTCTGGTGGGGTAGATGTGAGCCAGATTAATCCTAAAACAATGGAATCTAAACTTGTGAAAGGGCTATTTTTTGCTGGTGAAATTTTGGATTGCGATGCCTATACTGGCGGATTTAATTTGCAAATTGCCTGGAGTACTGGCTATGTGGCTGGAAAAAATTGTTGAAGTAAGAAATTTAGCCTCCGACTTTCTTGGGAGAAGGCAACTTTACTCTTTGTTGAAGTAGTATAGAATTAGTCAAAAAAACCGCTCCATTTGGAGCGGTTTTTTATTTGGGAAGTTTGTGATGGAAAGTGTCTATCTTACATCTTTCACTTTTTTCTTGTCATAAATAACGCTCTTTTTTCAATGTCATCAAAATTAAAATAATTTGGAGGAACAATGTCATACACAAAAAAATGGCTTCATGTCGACCTTTCAAATGGCAGCCACAAAATTAACGATACCAACGAAAAATTGTTGGAAAAATACATCGGTGGAAAGGGTTTAGGCTTTGCAATTTTAAATAAAATTGCTCCGAATCCAGCGCCACTTGGTGCAGAAAACCCGCTCATTTTTGTGAACGGTCCTTTTACCGGCACGAAGATACAAACAAGTGCGCGTACCACTTTGGTTTCGCGTTCACCGCTCACTGGGTCTATCCACGATTCACATTGTGGTGGACATTTTGGACCTGCTTTGAAACGAGCAGGGTTTGATTATCTCGTCGTAACTGGAAAATCAGAAAACCCTGTTTATCTCAATATTTCAGACGAGAAAATCGAGATTTTAGATGCTTCCAAAATGTGGGGAAAAGGTATCTTTTTCACAAATGATGCGTTGAAAGAAACTCATCTTGGAAAATGTTGTGTAGCGGCTATTGGTCCTGCTGGCGAAAATTTATCGAAAATTGCTTGTATTGGTGTTGATAAATGGCGTCAATTTGGGCGTGGCGGTCTCGGTGCTGTGATGGGTTCCAAAAAATTAAAAGCAATTGTGGTGGACGGAAACCAGAAGATAAAGTACTATGATGAAGCCAAATTTAACGAGCTCAATAAACAATTTACAAAAGATGTTGTAAGCAATGATAATGTGCTTTTCCGTCGCGAAAAAGGGACGATGAAATGTGTGCGGGCTGGTCAAGAAGATAAATGGCTTCCTACCAAAAATTGGCAGAAATGTCAGTTTGATGAATTTGAAGGAATTTCTTCCGAGACTTGCCGAAAAGAGCTGAATTGGAAGGATGTTGGCTGTTTCAATTGTGGAATTTTATGCTCGAAAGTTGCCAAGTGGGATGACCACGAAGTGGAAGGTCCAGAATATGAAACTGCTGCTTATTTGGGGTCTGGTTGCTTGATTGGCAACAGTAAAGATGTGGCGTGGGCAAACGAGCTTTGCGACGATTTGGGAATGGATACAATCAGTGCTGGCGCAACTTGTTCATTTGCGATGGAATGTTTTGAAAAAGGGCTTTTGGAAGATTGGAATGGCATTGAGATGAAGTGGGGAAATGCAGTTGCTCAACGCGAATTTTTAAACAAAATGGCGTTGCGTGATGGAGTTGGAGAAATTTTTGCAGATGGCACCAAAATAGCGGCTACCAAAATTGGAAAAAATAGTGAAGATTTTGCTATCAATATTTTTGGAATGGAACTTTCAGGTGTAAATCCGAAAGGTGCTTTTTCGATGGCAGTCGTGCTTTCGGTAGCCGATTTTGCGAGTCACACAAGGCTTTGGGTTGTCGATGGTGATATGGGAGTGGATTACAGATTTGAAGATATTCCCCAAACGGTAGCAGATGGCTTAGACGAAATTAATGCCCGCAATTCTCTCGTAATTTGTGATTTTGTACCTTACGGTTTTGACCGTTTAGCTCCTCTTTTGAATGCTGCTACTGGCTTTAACTTTACGTCGGAAAGTTTAGCAAAACTAGGTACGAAAATTACCCATTTAGCAAGAAATTATAATATTCGTAATGGTAGAAAACACACTGACGACACGCTTCCACCTCGTTTTTATAATGAAGAATCGATTTCTGGATTAATGGCTGGTAAGAAGATTGATCGCGAATTTTTCAAAAGTATAATTCAAGAATACTACAAACTCCGCGGTTGGAATAACGAAGGCATTCCAACTACTGAAACTTTGCAAAAATACGGAATTTAAAAGGATGGATAAAATGAAAAAAGGTGCTTATTCGCTCATAATTACTCCTTTCAAAAAAGATATGTCACTTGATGAAACGGGGCTTCGTAAATTGGTCAAAATGCAAGTTGATGCTGGGATTCATGGTATTGCACCGCTCGGTGTAACTGGTGAAAACACGCTTCTTAAAGATGTTGAAATTCAAAAAGTGGTGGAAATAATTGTTTCAGAAGCAAAAGGAAAAGCAAAAATAGTGCCAGATACTTGCACCTCGAGTTTGTGGAAAGCGAAAGAAAGAGTGCAAATGTTCGCCGATTTAGGAGCAGACTACATCTCTGTTTTTGCACCATTTTTTGTGATTCC
>CAYQOZ010000094.1:0-6081 GCA_964419355.1 uncultured Candidatus Cloacimonadota bacterium
CAAAGATTTTTGTTCATCAACGCGAGTGAAAGTTCATACTCAAAATCAGAAACAGCTCGCAAACCGCGAATCATCGCTGAAGCACCTACTTTTTTGGCAAAATCCACCACCAAACCTTGGAAGCTTTGCACCTCAATTTTTGGAAAATCTTCTAACGATTTTTGACACAATTCTTCTCTTTCTGAAAGAGCAAAAAGTGGTGTCTTTGCATTATCAAAAGCAACTGCTAAAATTACTTTATCGAAAATCTTAGTAGCTTTTTCAAGCACATCAATGTGCCCGTTTGTAATCGGATCAAAAGTCCCGGGATAAATTGCTATTTGCATAATTTCTCCAACTCTTCAATCTCTTTTGGAATGTTTTCCGAAAGATTTTTGTGACCATTTTTCGTTACTAAAATATCATCTTCGATACGTACTCCAATATCCTCTTCTGCGATGTAAATTCCTGGCTCAATTGTAATTACACTGCCAACTTCCAAAACAGAATCGCGTGCACCAACATCATGTGTATCCAGCCCCAAATGGTGTCCAACACTGTGCATATAATATTTTTGATAATCCTTTTTATCTTTAATTAGTTTGAGCTTTATGAGAGATTTCTGGATTAATTCAACTGTTTTTTCATTCAATTCTTTCATCCCAATTCCGGGTTTAACCATTTTAATGATCTTCTTATTAATATTTAAAACTTCGGAATAAACTTCTTTTTGACGCTTGGTAAATTTCCCTGAGATTGGGAATGTTCTTGAAATATCAGCACTGTAATTATTGCAAGCCACTCCCACATCAAGCAACACCAGATCGTTTTTACCAATTTTGGCATTATTTTCTTCGTAATGTAACGTTGCCGCATTTTTGCCAGAAGCGATAATTGGGCTAAATCCTAAATGATGAAGTCCATTTTTGGTTGTGTGAAAACGTAAAATTGCTTCCAATTCGTATTCCATCATTCCAGCTTTTGCAGTTTGATAAATTTCGCTGATTGAATCGCCGGTAACATCTATCGCTGTTTGAAGTTGTGCAATTTCCCACTTCGATTTTATGCTACGAAGCGGAATCATCAATTTGGTCAAATCCATCGCTGCTAAATGCGGAAAATGTTCTTTCGCTTTATTCACAAAAATCTGTGGTTTTGTCTGTGGTTTATCAAGATTATTGAAACCAATATTTACAAAAATCTTAAAAAGTGAAGCAATATTAAAACCAATTTTTTGTTCAAATTCATCAAGATAAGAAATTTGTTCAATTCCAGAAATTTTCGTAACTTCTTCTTTGTCCATTTTTGCACCTTCCCAAACTACCATTTCAGGAATATTGCGTTCTATAAACAACATTTCAATTTGTTTATCATTTTGTTTCCCAAAAAAGTAAATGGCATTTGGCAAATTCAGACCTGTTAAATAAACGAAATTTTTATCCTGCAAAAAATTACGAGGATAATTTGGTTTTGCATTTGCAAAAATCACAACCGCTTCTTTTTCTTTCAACTGCTTGAATATTTTTTTTCTTCTTTTCAATAATTGCTGAATCATTTTCTCTCCAGAATAAATCAAATTTTGAGCGATACTTTTTTTCGCACCTCTTTTGTCAAGTTTCGCACACTAATTAAAATTTTGCAACCGCTTTTGTGCCACTTCGCCCCACTGACTAAATTTCCCATATTTATCAATTATTTGCTGATAAATTTGTTTTGCTCGTTCAATCCTTCCCAATTCAAAATAAGCCTCTCCTACACGCAATTCAGATTCAGCCGTCCATATAATTATTTCACCATAATTATATTTTACTTTCAAATGTTCGGAGATAGCTTTTTCATAGTTTTCCATCTCAAAATATGATTCTCCCATCCAATATTGAGCTTCAGCTTTTTGGTTAATATCTTTCAAAATGGGAATAGTTTGCTTAAAGATTTCTGCTGCTTTATCATATTTTTTATCTCTGAAATGACAAAATGCAATATCAAATAGTGTGTTCGCTTCCAGTTGCTCATCACCCCATTTTTCCAAGATTAATTCATAAGCAAGAATTGCTTTTTGCCATTCTTTCATTGTTTTGCAGACAAAAGCAAAGTTGCGAGTTGCATCAAATGCTAATTCTCCTTTTTCGTCATTTTCGATAACCTTGGAATAGTGAAATAATGCCTTCTCAAAATCTTCTTGGGAAAAATTTATTGTCCCCAATTTTAGATGTGCTTGATTGCTCAATTTTTTATCGACAGAATTTGCAACGGTAACAAAATCTGCTTTTGCCTCGGGTAAATTTTCTCGCATCAATCTTACTAAACCACGCCAATAATAGGATTTTATCATCACCTCTTTGGAAAGGTTTTCTGTTTTCAAAAGTTTGGAAAATATTTTTTCGGCTTTTTTCTTATCGCTTTCAGAATAATAGATTCCTTCATTCAAAGTTATTTCATGGTTCATACTTTCAGTTAGAATTTCCTTAAATTTCTTCTGCAATTTTTCGGCTTTAGGGCGATTTTTAATGCGATAAAGTGAGATAATATTTTCTTTGGCAATTTTTGAAATGTTTTTGTAATCTTGAAATTTATCTCCCAATTTATCAATGATTTTCTTGTAATTGGTAGCTGCTATCAAAAAATCTTCTTGTAAAAATGAGATCATTCCCAACATTTCAAAATAGTCCAAATTATTTTCATCCTTTTTCAAAAGTTCATTAAATGAATATTTTGCCATCTCCAAATCACCGGTTTCAAATTGCAATATCGCCAATTTATTTAATGTTTCAGGATTTTTTTTCACAATATACATCAACGATTTTTTCGCATTTTCTTTATCGTTTAATTTCAAATAATTATCCGCCAAAGTTGCATAAAAACTATCATCTCTATTCTCTTTGAATAGCATAATTTTAATGGCTTTTTTATACTCATTATTTTCCATTAAAATTTTGGTGAAATAGGAAATTAAATTGTCATAATTTTCAAATTCTGCACTATTTTGAAGTAATAAAATAAAAATATCTTCTGCTTTTTCCGATTGCCCATTTTGTTGAAGCACTACGCCGTAATGAAAATATACATTCGGAGTATGAAGTCCAATATCTTTTTGAGCAAGTTCATAATTTTTCAAAGCTTTGAGATTATCATCATTTTTATAATAATATTCAGCCAGCTCGATTTTTGCCTGATAAAATTCTTGTTTATTAATAGAATCATCATCTTTCAATTTATTGATAAATTCGAGAGCCATTTCACTGTTATTATTTTCAATATAATAATTTGAAATTAACTGAAGAAACTGATTGGTAGCAATATAACTTGGATATCGAGTAACAAATTTCTCTATTTTCTTTATCAATTCATCATTCAAATTTTGTGTTTGAATGAGCTCTTTTTTAAGAGTTAATTCAGTTATCCACTTTTCGTGTTTTTCAAAAGATAACTTTGCCACATTTTCGCTTGCCAATTTGAAATAATTTTCAGCTTTTTGAAGCTTGATTTCTGCTTTTGCTTTTTCTGCTAACGACAAATAAATTTTTGCTTTTTGATAAACATCCTCCATTTTTTCGCTATTCACGATTAACGCCAAACCGTTTTCATAATCCTTTAAATCTTCAATATAAATCGAGATTATTTTGTTTTGGAATTTATTTTTATCATCATTTTCAAAATAGTCAAACATTGAGTAAAGTAGCTTATCAAAAGCTTTTTCATAATCTTTTGTTTTGAACTTTTGCAAATATTCTTTTTTACTAATTAGCCTATTTTTGAAATTCTCATCTTCCACATTTTGGATGTCAATTTTAGAAAGTTCCGCAATTGCTTTCTCATTTTTTCCCAATTTTTCATAACAACACACAATTTCGTAAATGGCTTTTTGCCATAATTTTATCGAGGAATACTCTATCTGCTGGAAATATTTTAAAGCAGTATGATAATTTTTGAATTGCTGAAAATAGAGATTTCCTATCAAAAAATAGAGCTTATTTTTTTCGCAATATTCATGATTCAATAATTCTTGAAATGACTTTAACGCAGCATTATATTCGCCATTTGCCGTTTGTAATTTTGCTTTCAGTAACTTGGATTCGTATAACACTTTTTCATTTTTAGCGTAACAAAATATCCCTTCTAAAATTGTATTTGCCTGTTTGAATTTTTGCAAATGAAATTTTGCTTCCGCCAAATTTAGTTCAAATTGTGATTTTAATTTGCTTATTTTGAACACCTTTTTGTTCGCAGGAAATTCATTTTCAATCTCACTATATTTTCTCAAATTTAACTGAATTATATTTAATAAAACAATGTGCTCATCAAGCTCTTCTGCATTTTCATATTTGTTTGTAATTATTTTTTGATGTTCATAAGCTTTTGTAAAATCACTTAATTTAATGTATAATTTCACCAATTTCAGTCGCAAATCTTTTTCATAAATACGAGGGATTTCTTTTTCTAATTTTTCCTCCAATAATTCTGCTGCTTTAATCTCCCCCACATTTTTTTTCATAATTTCAAATTCCAAATTCACAGCTTTCCATCTGGCAATATGGTTGGGAAATTCTTTAATAATTTTATTGAGAATTTTGCCACCTTCTTGTGCCATTTTATTTTCAAAATATGCCTTTGACAACCAATAGTAGGAATTTGGAATATTGGGATAATTTTTGTAATTTTCAATTAATTTATTGCCTTCGCGAATGACTCGATTATAATCTCCACTTTCATAAATGCTTTGTAGATAACTCTCAATAGATTTTTTGGCAAAATCGGTAAGCGGATATTTTTCCAATAAAATTGCATAATTTTTAATTGCCTCTGCATATTTTTTTTGTTCACGCTGAATATTTGCCAAATAAAACATCACTTTATCACGAAAAATAAGAGAAGGATATCCTTCTAAAAGTCTTTTGTAATAAATTTCTGCCAAAGAAAATTGTTCTCTATTTCGATAACATTCTCCAATCAAAAACATCGCTTCTTTTGCTTCATCGGAAGTGGGAGAATTGGCAATTATTTTTTCAAACTCATTTATCGCTTCATCATAAAGTGTATCTTCAAAAAGATTTTTCCCAAGATTAAAATCTGACCATAAATTTGCCGAGAGAATAATCAGCATCGCAAAAAATATTTTTTTCATTGTCTCCTCCATAAACTTTTGCTATACTTTTTATCTATCCATCTGTGTCAATATGAATATTATTTGATAAATTCATCGTTTGTATTTGACATCAGAAATGACTTAAATAAAATCAGCAAAAACCGTTAAGGAAAGGAATATGATTTTATTGATTATTTTATTTTTTGCAGGAATGTTGGCAGGCTTCATAAATACACTCGCCGGTGGCGGTTCATTGCTTGTTTTGCCAATTCTAATTTTGCTGGGAATTCCTTCTCCCATTGCGAATGCGACCAATCGGGTAGCAATTTTATTTCAGAGTGCAACCGGCAGTTACAGATTTAATAGACTTCTGAGATTAGACATAAAATCATCAATTCATATCATTGTTGCAGTTATTTTGGGTTCGATAATTGGTTCACTTTTTGCCGTTAAAATTTCGGGTGCATACTTTGATAAAATTTTGGCTGGCGTACTTGTTTTGATGTTAATCTTAATGTTGCGACCTCATAAAATTACCAAAAAACGCGTTTTGCCAAAATGGTTGGAATTCATCATTTTTTTGATAGTTGGATTTTACGGTGGCTTTATCCAAGTGGGAGTTGGATTTATTTTGTTGGCGATTCTCAACTTAGTAGAAGATTTTAACTTACTAAAAGCTAATGCCGTGAAGGTTTTCATCGTGATGTGCTACACCATTTTTGCAGTTGTAATTTTTACGATTAATGATCAAATAATTTGGAAATATGCTCTTATTTTAGCGGTTGGAAATATTATTGGTGCTTTTTTAGGCGTAAAGTTTGCCTTTCAAAAAGGCGAAAAATTCATCAAGTTTGTACTAATCTTGGCTGTCGTTTTAGCTTGTTTAAAACTTTTGAATATCTTTTAACAAAACCGCTCCGAAAGGAGCGGTTTTGATTTTTAATAATTATCTACTTATTCACTTGAAAAGTGGTATCGCCATTTTCAAAATAGGCAATAATCTGATTAACAGCTGCTAC
>CAYQOZ010000095.1:0-6075 GCA_964419355.1 uncultured Candidatus Cloacimonadota bacterium
CCAATTGCTTCAATTTCCACTCCAGCAGATGAATTGAGAACGTAACCCTTCAAATTCATTTCAGTTGCTAATCTGAAAATGAAAGGGCGAAAACCAACACCTTGCACGATACCGTTAATTTTTATTTTTATCATATTTTACCATCAGAATACAAAATCACAAAAAAATCAATGAGATGCAAATTTTAAATTTTCTCATTTTTTGCAAGTTTTTTTGCGTATAATTTTTTATTAAATGATTTTCTAATCCACAATTTTTAATTATGTTTAGTAATCGCTTATATTATTTGACATAAACTTGATGCAAATTTTCTTTGAATCGTTCGGTAATTAAAAAAATGGAGAAAATGATTAATAATAAAATTATATGTTGATATTGATGGAGTGTTGTTGACGGCAAAAAAAACTAGACCTGCAAAAAATGTAGTTGCATTTATTAAATTTATTACTAATAATTTTGAGTGTTACTGGTTGACAACTCACTGCAAAGGGGATAGTAAGACAGCATTAAAATATCTTGAACAATATTTTGATTCAAAAACAATAAATAAACTCAAAAGTGTGAAACCAACTTGTTGGACAACTTTAAAGACAGAAGCAATTGATTTTACAGATGATTTTTTTTGGCTTGATGATAATCCGCTGCGAGTAGAAATCAATATTGTTGAGTCAGCCAAGCAAAGCGACCGATTGATAATAGTTAACCTAGATAATCATGACGAGTTGAAAAGAGTTAAAAAACATCTTTATTCAGCAAATCCTCATGTTAATAATAGATTATCTAAATTTTTGAAAAGACTTTACAAACCACCTTCATAAGTAAATGTCAGTTTATAACATCTTGAAAAATAAAAAAAATAAAGATGCTAAAATAAAAAATAAAGAATAAAAAATACTTTTTGGTTTTTCTAATTGACAAGGCATTCTCAATTAGAAATTTGGCATCTTCGTATAAGTGTAAATTTAATAAAAAATAAAAGGAGGTGGGTTGTGGATAATCACAAATCCCAAAAGTCGTTTGTTGCTAGTGGAAATCATTGTTCATGCGATTGTAGCTCTCTTCACGCGATTTTAGCAAAATACGACAACGATTCATCACGCTTGATGGACATCTTAATTGCGGTTCAGGAAAAAGCGGGATGCATTCACGAGAAAGCAGTCAAAGAGATTGCAAAAGCACTCAATCTTTCAAAAGTAGATGTGGAACAAACTTTATCTTTTTACCATTTTTTCTCCGATGGTGCGAAAGCAGATTACACCGTTTATTTGAACGATAGTGTAGTTGCAGAAATGATGGGTAGAGAAGAAGTTGCAAAAACATTTGAAGAAGAAATTGGCATTGAATTTGGTAAAATTTCAGAAAATGGAAAAATTGGTTTATTCAATACATCTTGTATTGGAATGAATGACCAAGAACCAGCTGCTATCATTAATCAGCGTGTTTTCACAAAATTGACCCCCGAAAAAGTTAGAAAAATTGTAGCCGAAATGAAGAATGGAAAATCTATTGATGATATCGCTGGCTCAAATGTAGAAAATAACATTAAAAAACAAGGTCCAATTCTCACAAAAGATATTGAAGTCGGTGAAGGTTTGAAAAAGGCTATCGATATGAATCCAGAAGTTCTCATCGAAGAGGTAAGACAATCTAATTTACGCGGTCGTGGTGGCGCTGGTTTTCCAACTGCAATGAAATGGAAATTCTGTCGTGAAGCTGAAGGCGAAAAACATTTCGTAATGTGTAATGCAGACGAAGGCGAGCCTGGAACTTTCAAAGATAGAGTAATTCTTACCGAACGACCAGAAATGGTTTTTGAAGGAATGGCAATTGCCGGTTATGCGATTGGTGCGGAAGAGGGCATTCTTTATTTGCGTTATGAATATAAATATATGCAGTCATTTTTGGAAAATGTTTTAAAAGAAATGCGTTCCAAAAATTTATTGGGCAAAAATATTTTTGGTAAATTTAACTTTGATATTCGCATTCAATTTGGCGGTGGTGCTTATGTTTGTGGTGAAGAATCTGCTCTTATCGAATCTGCTGAAGGTAAAAGAGGCGAGCCGCGTGATAGACCTCCATTCCCAGTTGTGAAAGGTTATTTGCAGCAACCAACTTCTGTGAACAATGTGGAAACACTCAGTGCGGTTGTTAAAATCGTCAATAACGGTGCAAAATGGTATCGTTCTTTAGGTACAATAGATTCAACAGGAAGTAAATTGATGAGCATCTCGGGTGATTGTGAAAAACCGGGTGTTTATGAAATAGAATGGGGATTTACAGTAAATGATATCCTTGAAATGGTTGGTGCAAAAGATGTGCAAGCTGTTCAGATTGGTGGACCTTCAGGCAACTGTGTAAACCCTGAACAATTCAATCGAAAAGTGGCTTACGAAGACCTTGCAACTGGTGGAGCGATTATCATCATCGGTAAAGAACGCGACTTACTGAAAGATGTTGTTTTGAATTTTACCAATTTCTTCATCGAAGAATCTTGCGGAAGTTGTGTGCCTTGTCGTGCAATGACAGTTCAATATAGAAATAGATTGGAAAAAATTATTCGCGGAAACGGTGTTGCAAAAGATATCGAAGCTATGTTGGAATGGGAAAATGTGATGAAAATAAATCGTTGTGGTTTAGGACATTCAGCAGCAAACCCAATTCTTACAACCATCCGAAACTTCCGAGAATTGTATGATGCAAAATTACAGAAAGATACAGATTATGTTAGTGAATTTAATTTGGAAGCCGCAGTGCAAGAATCTTGCAAAACTGCTGGCAGACAACCCAATTTGGGAGGTGAATAATGAGTATGATAATTATCACAATAAATGGTAAAGAATTTTCAGCTGAAACTGGCGAAATGTTGATAGATATAGCTCGTAGAAATGGTATTTACATTCCCACACTTTGTAATATGGAAGGTGTGATTCCACAAGGTTCGTGCCGAATTTGTACTTGTCTTATCGATGGTAGAACAATGGCAGCGTGTACTACACCAGTTTCTCACCGTATGAAAATAGAAACAAATACCGCAGAATTAGAAAAAATAAGAACAACAATCGTTGAGCTTCTCTTTGCAGAAGGAAATCATTATTGCCCAACTTGCGAGCGTAGTGGAAATTGTGAATTGCAAGCTCTTGCATATCGCTTCAATGTTTTAACTTCACAATTCAAACAAATTTTCCCAACTAGAAATGTTGATGCGAAAAATCCAAAAATATTGATAGATCATAACAGATGTATCCAATGTAAAAGATGCATTAGACGAATGGGTGGTTCTGGTAATCCAGCTTGGTTTTCATTCAAAGATCGCGGTCATAGAGTGAAGATAAATATCGATCACGAATTGACAGCAAATTTTACAGATGAAATGGCACAAAAAGCGATGGATACTTGCCCAGTTGGTGCTATCATCAAAAAAGAAAAAGGTTTTGATGTACCAATTGGTCGTAGAAAATATGATACAAAACCAATTGGAAGCGAAATAGAAAAAGAAGGAGCGAAATCATGAGTAAACCAGTAGTAGCAACGACCTCGCTCGCAGGATGTTTTGGCTGTCATATGTCATTTCTTGACATTGATGAACGCATCCTCGACCTAATAGAATTAGTAGAGTTCAACAAATCACCAATTGATGATATTAAAACTTTCACAAAACAATGTGATATTGGTATTATTGAAGGTGGCTGTTGTAATAGTGAAAATGTTCATGTTTTGAAAGAATTCAGAAAGCATTGCAAAACGCTTGTTGTGATTGGAGAATGCGGTAGAACTGGCGGACTTCCAGCAATGAGAAACAACAATGCTCCTATTAATGAATGTCTTGAAGAAGCATATTTGAATTGCGTTTCTGTGCAAGCAAATGATGAAAAAATTATTCCAAATGATGATGAACTCCCAATGATTTTGGACAGAGTTTATCCATGTAACGAAGTTGTAAAGATTGATTATTTCCTTCCTGGCTGTGCGCCAAGAGCAGACCTTATTTGGAATGCACTCGTTGCACTTGTTACTGGTGATGAAATGAATCTTCCATACGAAGTCGTAAAATACGATTAATTGAGGTAAATTATGAGTAGAAAAATAACAATAGAACCTGTAACAAGAGTAGAAGGGCACGGAAAAGTTACCATCCAACTCGATGATAATAATCAAGTTGCACAATCGCGTTTACACATTGTGGAATTTAGAGGATTTGAAAGATTTGTACAAGGCAGACCATATTGGGAAGCACCAGTATTAGTTCAGCGTTTATGCGGAATTTGTCCGGTTTCTCACCACCTGGCTGCTGCTAAAGCACTCGATGTAATTGTGGGTGCGGGCACAGGGCATGGTCTCACACCAACCGGCGAAAAGATGCGTCGTTTGATGCATTACGGTCAAATGTTCCAATCACATGTTTTACATTTCTTCCACCTTGCAGCACCAGATTTACTCTTTGGAATTGATGGTGACCCAGCTCTTAGAAATGTAATTGGGATTGCATTACAACACAAAGAACTTGCAGTGCAAGCTGTGATGATGAGAAAATATGGACAAGAAATTATCAAAGCTACAGCTGGTAAAAAAGTTCACGGAACGGGTGCAATTCCGGGTGGAATTAACAAGCATTTAACTGGTGAAGAAAAAGATTTCTTCTTGAACGGTGCTGACCCAATGAACATTGATAAAATGATTGAGTGGAGTCACGGTGCGCTTGATTTCTTCAAAGGATATCACGCTCAGAATAAAGACCTCATCGACAAATTTGCAGCACATCCATCTAATCATGTTAGTTTGGTTAGAAAAGATGGTGCGATGGATCTATATCACGGTGTATTGCGTGGGGTAGATGCAGATGGTAAGAAAATCTTAAATGATGTTGATTGCCAAACATATCTCGATCATTTTGATGAAGAGGTGAAATCTTGGAGTTACATGAAATTCCCATATCTAAAATCTCTTGGAAAAGAAAAAGGTTGGTATCGTGTAGGTCCACTTGCCAGAATGAATACAGCAGATTTTATTCCAACTCCGCTTGCTCAGAAAGAATTTGAAATATTCAAAGCATACACAAATGGTAAGCCAAACGGAATGACAATGCACCAGCATTGGGCACGCCTTATCGAGATTCTTCACTCTGCAGAGATGATGAAAGAACTCTTGAACGATCCAGATTTGATGAGTGGCGAACTTACTACAAAAGGCACCAAGCAAAAAGAAGGTGTTGGTATTCTCGAAGCTCCGCGTGGAACACTTTTCCACCATTATCGTATTGATGATAATGACCAAATCGAAATGGCAAACTTAATTGTTTCTACAACAAGTAACAATACACCAATGAACAAAGGTGTAAACCTTGCGGCGAAACAATTTATGAACGGTCAAACTGAAATTACTGAAGGCATGATGAACGCAGTGGAAGTTGCAATTCGTGCTTACGATCCTTGCCTTAGTTGTGCTACACACGCTCTTGGTAAAATGCCACTTGAAATCAAGTTACTTGATGCAAATGGCAAATTAATTGATAAAATGGATAAATAGTTCTGAAAGATGAACTTATTTTAGACCTGCTGATTGATAAATTAGCGGGTCTATTTTTTGGGTAAAAGTATGAAAATATTAATTTATGGTTATGGAAATCCAAGCCGACAAGATGACGCAATGGGCGTTCTCTTTACTGATAAAATGGAAGTATGGGCGAAAGAACAAAAACTTTCAAACATCTCTTTTGAAACAAATTATCAACTTAATATTGAAGATGCAAATGAAATATCAGAATTTGATATTGTCTATTTTGTAGATGCTTCGATGGAGCCGATTGATGATTTTTCCATTACAAAAGTAGAAAGTGATAATGCTCAAATTGAATTTACAATGCACGCAATTTCACCAGGAGTTGTTTTAGATTTGTGCAATCAAATTTATGGTAAAATACCAGAAACTTATCTCATTCACATCAAAGGTTACGAATGGGAATTGGAGTTTGATAAAAGTCTTTCACCAAAAGCTGCCGAAAATTTACAAAAAGCCTTAGAATATTTACAAGAAAAATTAATGTAGAATTTTTGGAATAATCTTTTGATAAACCGCCCC
>CAYQOZ010000096.1:0-6008 GCA_964419355.1 uncultured Candidatus Cloacimonadota bacterium
TTGATAAATTTGAGATTGATACAAAAGTAATCGAGCAAATTGCCAAAATTTATGATAAGGAGGTTGCATTACTAAAAAGTGGTTACAATGATGTTGGCTGTCCTTACACCGCTGGATTGGAGTGGACAAGTGGAATGCGAAAAGCTCAAATTAAGATGCTCCGTAAATTTTATGAATTGGAGTTAAAGGTAGCTGAGTTATTGGAGAGTATTTAGTAATTCCGAAACAAGCGATTTTTAATTTTTATTTTTTAACTCTTTCAAAATCGGAATAATATTCCTAAAAGCTCTGCCACGATGGCTAATTTTATTTTTATCATTATTGTTCATCTCGCCAAAAGTTTTTCCAGTTTCATCTGCACGAAAAATGGGGTCGTAACCAAAACCACCCTCTCCCTCATCTTGTAATGTGATTGTGCCTTCTACTTTTCCTTCCGCAGTACCGATTAATCCCGTTGGAGATGCAAGTGCAACCACAGTTCTAAATTGTGCTTTGCGATTGTTTTGTCCCTTCATCTCTCTCAACATTTTCTCGCGATTATCTTTGTAACTACAAACTTCACCAGCATAACGCGCCGCATAAACTCCGGGTGCTCCACCAAGTGCATCAACGAAAAAACCGGTATCATCTGCAAGAGCAAGCATTCCTGTATTCTGAGATGTTTCCATCGCTTTTTTGATAGCATTACCAGCAATTGTATCTTTATTTTCAATAACATCTGGCAAATTTGGGAAATCAAGTGCAGGAACAAATTCAAAATCTAAACCAGCAAGAATTTCCTTAATCTCAATAATCTTATCTTTATTACGAGATGCAATTACTATCTGCTCCAATATTTACCTACCAAGTTTTTTACTTTTTGAATGATATTTTTATCCAAAAAGCCTTCTGCTTTTGCGGTAATTTTTTGAAGTAATTCGAGCAAGTCTTCTTTTCCACTCCAATTATCCAAAAGAATTTGCTTATCAATCTCGTTCAAAATGAGATTCAAACCAAAAACAGCAAGCACAAGGTCATCCATATAACCAATCACAGGGATAAAGTCTGGAATGATGTCAAGCGGCATAATAATGTAGGCTATAATAGCTCCCACAAATGCTTTCTGCGTTTTTTGAACACGGTCGTCCACTGCCAAGCGGCACAACAAAATGAAAAAATCTGGTAATGCAAGCAGGTATTCGGTAAACTTGTATTCACCAACACTTTCTCCGATAAATCCCGTAATTTTCTTACGCAAATTTTCGTAAAATGCCATCTTCTTTTTATCAATTTTCTCTGTCTCTTCCACTGTCTCTACAACTTTTTCATCAACCATTATAACCTCCTTGTTATGTGGTATTTTATTTTTTAAATTCCTTAATTAATTCTGCCACTTTATCAACTTTTGTTTTCACTTCGTCATATTTCTCTTTCTCTTTGGCGATAATAGCATCCGGTGCATTCGCAATAAATTTCTGATTATTCAATTTACCATTAATTCGGGAAAGCTCTTTCGACAATTTATCCATCTGTTTTTGAAGTTTTGCCTCTTCATCGGCAAGGTCGATTAATCCTTCGAGTGAGAGGTAGATTTCAATATCCTGAACAACCGCTGCAATGGAAGCTTTTGGCTTCTTGATGTCAACCCCAATATTCATTTTTATAACTTTTGCCAATTTTTGGAAATAATTGCTATTTCGCTCTAAAAGCTCTATTTGACTTTCAGCTGCAACTTTGATAGTAGCTTCAATTTCGATTGCTGGCGAAAGATTAACTTGCTTTCGTAAATTGCGAATTGCCACGATTGTTTCCTGAATTAACACCATTTCATTAACAATATTTTCGTCAATTTTGGAAGCATCCGATTTTGGGAACTTTGCGATAATAAGTGCATCTTCATCCATCGGAAAATGATTTTTAATGTTTTGCCAAATATCCTCCGAAATGAATGGCATTATCGGTTGCAACAACCGCATGGAATTTTGCAAAACATCGAGCAAAATATACTTTGCAGTCTGCTGTGCAATTTTATCATCACTGTAAATTCTATCTTTGGAAAGTTCCAAATACCAACTGCAAAACTCTTTCCAAATGAAATCCATCAAAACAGAAGCCGCATCATTGAAACGCAAATTTTCGTAATTCTTTTCCACTTCAGCAATCACTTGATGAAGGCGACTGTAAATCCATTTATCGGCAAGTTCGAGTTTCAAATTTTCAGGTAAACCATCAATTTTCTCTACATTCATCATGATGAAGCGGTATGCATTCCAAATTTTATTGGCAAAGTTTCTGCCTGTTTCCAAAATTGCATCGGAATAGTAGCTGTCGGCACCTTTGGGCGTATTAAAAATCATGCCAAAACGAAGTGCATCTGCTCCAACTTCTTCGATAATGTGAATTGGATCTGGTGAATTTCCGAGCGATTTACTCATTTTTCTACCCTGTTCATCGAGAACCATACCGTGCAATAAAACTGTATCGAACGGAATTTTATTTTCAAATTCAAGCGTTGCCATAATCATTCTAGCAACCCAGAGATAGATAATCCCCGGAGCGGTTACGAGCAGATTTGTCGGTAGAAAATATTCTAATTCTGCTGTTTTTTGTGGCCAACCCATCGTACTGAAAGGCCATAACCAACTGGAAAACCAAGTATCCAAAACATCTTCGTCTTGGCGAAATTTCGTAGCACCACATTTACATTTTGTTGGAGTAGTTTTGGCAACAATTAACTCATTACACGCTTCACAATAATAAGCTGGAATGCGGTGTCCCCACCAAATCTGACGCGAAATACACCAATCGCGAATGTTCTCCATCCAGTGCATATAGACTTTTGTCCAGCGTTTGGGTTGGAATTGCACTTCACCACTTTCCACCACTTCGATAGCGCGTTTTGCCATCGGTGCCATTTTCACAAACCATTGGTCGGAAAGATAGGGCTCGATAGCGGTATTACAACGGTAGCAATGTCCCACAGCATGATCGTGAGGTTCGATTTCACCGAGTAAATCTTGTTCTTTCAATTTCTCAATTATTTTTTTGCGACATACAAAACGGTCGAGACCAACAAATTCTTTTCCGGCAAGTTCATTCATCACACCGTGCTCATCCATCACAATAATTTGTTCCAAATTATGTCGCGCACCAACTTCAAAATCGTTTGGGTCGTGAGCTGGCGTAATTTTCACACAGCCACTCCCAAAATCTTTTTCTACATAATCATCGGCAATTATGGGAATTTCACGATTTACAAATGGCAAAATCACTGTTTTACCAACCATTTTTTGATAGCGTTCATCAGTCGGATTTACCGCTACTGCAGTATCGCCAAGCATCGTTTCTGGACGCGTGGTAGCAACGGTTACAAAACCACTGCCATCTTTAAGCGGGTAGCGCATATTCCAAAGATGACCCTGTTCGTCTTCGTGTTCCACTTCGTCATTCGCGAGAGCAGTGACGCAACGCGGACACCAATTGATGATGCGTTTACCTTTGTAAATTAAATCTTTTTCGTAAAGTTTGATGAAAACTTCTTTCACAGCTTCGGAAAGACCTTCGTCCATTGTGAAGCGTTCTTTTGTCCAATCGCAAGAACAACCGAGAGTTTTGAGTTGCTCGATGATGCGTCCGCCCTTCTCTTCTTTCCATTGCCAGATTTTTTCCACCAATTTTTCCCTGCCAATATCATGACGAGTTTTGCCATCGTTTGCGAGCTGTTTTTCCACCACATTTTGAGTAGCGATGCCAGCGTGATCCACACCCGGAATCCACAGCGTTGGCACACCTGTCATGCGTTTGTAGCGAATCATTACATCTTGCAAAGTGTTATTGAGAACATGACCCATGTGCAAAATCCCCGTTACATTTGGGGGTGGAATTACAATTGTGTAAGGTTGTTTTGCCTTATCTATTTTTGGTTTGAAATAGCCATTTTCTTGCCAATATTTATACCACTTTTTCTCTATTTTTTGTGGCTCGTAATTTTTATTAATTTCCATTTTTCCTCTTTCTTTAATTCCTATAAATTCCTAATCCATTCTTCAAAAACCGGATTTATTATTTTATAATTTCCATCTATTTTTGAAATTAAATTCTTCTTAATCAAGGATTTTAGACTTGATGTCATAGATGACACTCCCGGTAATTTATATTTAACTCGAATCACACTTGAAAACAGTTTTTCATCGACATCCAATACCGAAATTGTAAATAATATTTTTCTTTGATTTTCGCTTAATTGATCGTAAATATTCTGAAAAATCAGAGAATGACCAGCAATAATTCTATTTAGCCATTTTGTTCTAAATTTTGCACAATTTTGGTCTTCTCCTTCGAGAATTAAATCCCACACAACTGCGGCAAAATGCTGGGTAAAATGTGGATGACAACGAGATACTAACAAAATATCAGAAATCGTTTTAGCTTCAATTATTTGGTTTGTTTTTTTGAATTGCCGTTTAATGTAATCAGACAAATCTTGGACTGAAATTGGGCTTATATTCATTTTAAAACCATACTCATAAAACGGTGAATTTGTATCGGTGAAAGTCTGTTCCATTAACGATTGTTGACTTCCCAGAAAAATATAGGAAACATTTTTTTGAAATTGAAACTCCGAACGCATCAAATTATTGATAAACGGTTCAATTCGATAAATTTCCTGAAATTCATCAAAAGCAATGCAAATGTGTCTATTTTTCGCAAATTTCTCAGGAATATTTAAAATGGTTTTAAAATCACTTTCTTCTACAATATCTTTTATTTCCAGCGAAAGAGAAGGGTTTCCCAAAGTATCGATTGAAATTTTTGGATATAAATTTTTGAAATATGTAGAAATAATTTTGCTTAATTTATCAATATTCATTTTCCAATTAAACAAACCTTTCGCTAAAACTTGAGAATATTTACGCACAAAATCATCAAAATTATGAACATTATAAAGATCAAAATAGAGGGTAATTATATCTTTATTATCCAGTGTCTCAAATGCTTTTAATACTAATGATGTTTTACCAAATCGTCTCGGAGAGTACATCCAAAAGGATTGACCACTAATAATAGCTCTGTGAATTCTTTTCAATTCTTCTTCACGGTTACAAAAATTCTCACCGACTACTACCTTACCGTATTTAAAAGGATTCTTCATTTTTTATCCCTATTATTTATTCATTACCATTTTTTTACATTGCGTAATGTTACGCTACGCAATTTTACGTAACGACTAATTATGTCAATTATTATTCGCTGTTTTTTACTAATTTCCATTTTCCTCTTTTATCTTTTAGATTACATTTTTATTAATTAAGTTCACAATAACTTTAATGATTGTCTCTTTTTCTACAGATTTGCTTTGGGCAATAAGAACTGTAAGGGCAACCAAAGTAGAATCAGGAAGCCGTTTACTTCCATCTTGACGATACAAAATTTTATTCCGATTCAAAAAGTAAACAAAAAGTGTTGCCGCGATTCGTTTATTGCCATCTATAAAAGAATGATTTTTCGTTACAAAATAGAGTAGGTGTGCTGCTTTTTCCTCTATACTTGGATATGCATCTTCACCATCTACAGATTGATAGATTGTGGAAATAGACGATTTGAAGCTATCATCTTTTGACACACCAAAGATATTGCTACCACCAAACTGCATTTTTAAATTATTAATAATTTCAACACTTTCATTATAATCCAAAACATAATATTCTTTTTTTGTTGTTCTTTGGAGTGATAATTTTTTGAAATCATATTGATTTAAAATATCAAGAGCATAAGCATAATCAGTAATTACTTCAATTATACCGCGTGCTTGCTTTTGCGTGATTTCGTCTAGCAGCAAAACATTTTCCAGCAATTTTACTGAATTTTGTAATTCTCGATATTTTTGTGCTTGAATTTTTAGACGATTTTCATTAAGGGAGTATCCTTTTACTAAATGATTTTTTAATATACTCGTCGCCCAAATACGAAATTGAGTAGCTATTTTTGATTTCACATTGCTCACTATGACTATGAAGCTGAGAGTACAG
>CAYQOZ010000097.1:0-5466 GCA_964419355.1 uncultured Candidatus Cloacimonadota bacterium
GAAGTGTTGTGTATGCTCCAATTTCGATGTTTTCATTATTTTCTCCGATGAAATTTAGTCCTAAATTTTCCAAATCAATTGCGATGGAAAACATTTTTTTATTCAATCTTAAATAGGTATTTCCACCCAAGATTACAGCGTTTCTTTCAGTTTGTAAAATCTGGCAAGCTTCTGCTAAATTTTGTGGTTTTACATAATTTTTAAATTTCATAAAATCCTCTTATAAAAGTCCGACTTCTGCGTTAAATTCCTTAATCAATTTATCAAAATAATCAACTTCATCTTCAAAAATTGCCCGCCAGTATTCTTCGTTCCACTGTTCAAGAATTTCTTCGTATGTTTTTCCTTGTTGCTCTACCCAAGTAAAATATTTCAAATTGTGAATACGCTTCCGATCACGATAACCAAGTTCAATGAAATGTCCAATGTCTTGCTGAGTTAAACAACCTTCAAAATCAATAGCTGCCCTTATTTTAGTATATTCACCTTTTTTTTCTAGTTCTTCTTCAATGCGAGATTGATACATCTCCATTGAATCTGTAAATACCGTAAAAATAATGTCATCTTCACCCATTTCGAAATATTTTGCAGTTTTTATTGCCGAAAGCAGATTCCCAATTGAAGATATTCCGAGAAGTTCTAATTTTTCAATAAGTTCTTTTGAAATTCCTTTTTTTGCAAGAAATTCCTGACCCACTTTTTCATTAAACAATTGCATAATTCGCAAACAATCCTCATCATCAATTGCCACAGCGGCATCAGTGTTCATTGTGTTGTGAACCCATGGGATGTGTTTGTCGCCGATTCCTTCGATACGATGTCCACCAAAACCATTTTCCAAAATAGTGGGACATTGGAGTGCTTCGGAAGCAACGGTGCGTGATTTTGGATATTTTGTTTTTAGATAATCTCCTGCAGCAATAGTTCCTGCAGAACCGGTTGCCGAAACATAAGCAGCGAGTTTTTCTTTGCCTGTATTAATGAATTTTTCAAAGACTTCTTCAATTGCTGAGCCGGTGATATTATAATGAAAAATTGGGTTTGCAAATTCATCAAATTGATTGAAAATAACATTTTTAGAATTTTCACGTAATTCCCAACATTTGTCATAAATTTCTTTTACATTAGATTCACATCCAGGAGTTGCGATAACCTCAGAACCGATTTGTTTAAGCCAAGTAAAACGCTCTTGGCTCATCTCCTCGGGAAGAATTGCTACCGGAGTACAACCAAGCAGAACAGAATCGAAAGCTCCTCCACGACAGTAATTTCCAGTAGATGGCCACACGGCTTTATCACGCGTTGGATCGAATTCACCACTCACCAAGCGTGGCACTAAACAGCTAAATGCGGCTCCAACTTTATGAGAACCAGTTGGGAAAAATTTTCCAACCAAACCAATAACGCGAGCTTTTGTGCCAGTTATTTTACGAGGAATTTCCAGAAAATTCACATCACCATATCCGCCACCTTGCTTTGTTGGTTCATTTTTCCAAGTTATACGAAAAAGATTAAGTGGATTTACATCCCACAAACCAATATTTTTCAGCTCATCCTTGATTTTTTGCGGAATTAAATCGGGATTTTTAAGTTGTTTAAAGGTAGGAATAATTATTCCTTTTTCGCGACACCGTTTTACGGTATTTTTACGAACTTCCCGATTTATTGTCTTGATGATTTTTGACATATTATCTCCTTATTTTTGTGCCAGCATTACCAAAAACGGCATCTGCTAAAAGTTCTGGCGTGGTGATAATTACTTCTTTTCCACCGTTTTCCAGAAAAGCTATAGAAGCTTCGATTTTTGGTAGCATACTTCCTTTTTGAAAGTGCCCTTCATTACAATATTTTCTTGCTTCGGTTAATGTCATTTCAGTGATTTCCTGTTGATTTTCTTTACCAAAATTAAGGAAAACACGCTCGATAGCCGTTGAAATTATCAAAAAATCTGCGTTCAAATTTTTAGCGAGCAGAGCCGAAGCTCTATCTTTATCAATTACCGCTGGAATGCCTTTCAAATTTCCATTTTTCTCTTGAATAACGGGAATTCCACCTCCTCCCACAGCGACGACAAGGTAGTTGTTTTCAATTAAATGTTCAATAACATTTTGCTCAATTATCTTTTGTGGAATGGGTGATGCGACAACGCGACGATAACCTCTATCTGCATCTTTTGCGATGTCCCAGCCATATTCTGTTTTTTTTGATTTGGCTTCTTCTTTGCTCAAAAATGGACCAATCGGTTTAGTGGGATTTTCAAAAGCTTCATCATTTTTGTCTACTAAAACTTGCGTAATCACGGTTGCTATTTTTTTCTCAATATTTTTCTGACGAAGTAAATTTCCAACTGCTTGTTGAATTTGATAGCCAAGTGCACCTTGCGTATCCGCACCAGCAGAAGGTAACGGGATTTCATGAATTTCATTTTTGGCGATTTCGGAACGAAGTAGAATGAAACCAACTTGTGGACCATTTCCGTGTGTGATGACAACATTGATGTTTTTTTCGATTAATTTGACGATATGCTCGGCAGTTTCGACAATACAGTCGTATTGATCTTCAACAGTTTGACGAGTTCTGTCCTTAATTAATGAATTTCCACCAATCGCAATAACAGCTAATTTTGACATTTTTGACCTACCATTTTTTTTGACAAAATTTTATGCTTACCTTTTTTTAGGCAAGTTTTCTTCTCAAGAAGATAGTCGATATTTTTCATTGTCTAGAAATTCCCTCAATATTTTAGATGGATTTTTTATTTTAGAAAGGAATATCATCGCAGTGATAATCATCGGTTTCCAGCTTGCCTGATTGTAAGTATCCCAAATATTTTTTTCGAAAACATTATTGCTGACTTCACCATGTTTGCAACTTAATCCAGAAATATCAGCTGGAAGTGGGTGCATATAAAGCGCGTTATTTGTGAGTGCCATTTTTTCTGAATTACATTCCCAATCAATAAATTGAGCATTTTCCAAAAGGCAATCTTGCTCCAATTTTTGTAAACCATTTTGGTCGTTAGCATGCAATAAATCTCGTCGTTTTTCCATTACTTTGAATGATGCCCAAGATTTTGGACAAACCACATCTGCATTTTTGAAAGCGTCATTCATATCATTTGAAATGCGAAAATTTCCGCCTGAATTTTTTGCGTTATTTTTGGAAAGTTCAATAACTTCTGGTAAAAGATCATAACCTTGTGGGTGAGCTAAAACTACATCGGCTCCAAATCTAGTAAGTAGACCAATCATACCTTGTGCGACGGAAAGTGGTTTTCCATAACTCGGAGAATATGCCCAACTCATTACGATTTTCTTACCCTTAATATTTTCCAAACTTCCAAATCTATCTTTAATCTTTGCTAAATCGCTCATACTTTGAGTCGGATGGTCGATGTCAGATTGCAAATTTACGACGGTGGAGCGTTGATGCAAAATTTTGTTATCAAAACCGAATTGAACTGCATTTGCTACCTGTCTTTGATATTTGTCGCCTTCACCGATGTATAAATCATCGCGAATACCGATGACATCAGCCATAAACGAAATCATGTTTGCAGTTTCCCGAACTGTTTCACCATGTGCAATTTGCGATTTATTTTCGTCTAAATCTTGTACGGCTAAACCGAGTGCATTACACGCTGACGCAAAACTGAAGCGAGTTCGAGTAGAATTATCACGAAAAATTGAAACGCCTAAACCGCTTTCGAAAATTTTGGTAGCAATATTGTTTTTATGCATTTTGTTCAATATTTCTGCAACCAATAAAGTTGATTTTATGTCATCGATAGATTTTTCCCAAGTTAACAAAAAATCTTTCCCGAACATTTTTGGGTTTAGTTGCTCTAACTCTCTTATTTTATTTTTTATATCCATGCAGTATCTCCTTATTTATTATTCAATTGTGCTACAAAACCAGCATAAAATGCTGCTGCTGCGCTCAAATCTGAAATGCGTGTCATTTCATTTGGTGCGTGTGCTTGGTTCTCATCGCCGGGTCCCATGCCGATGCATTTAATTTCTGGATGCTCGCCCATGATGAATACACAATTTGTGGAAAAAGTCCATTTGTCAATTATCGTTTTTTTATTGAAAATATTTTGATATGATATCTCTGCATCTTTCAGCCATTTTGAATTTTCTGCCAATTTCCAAGTTGGAAAATATTTTTCAACGGGGTAAGATTTTCCCGTATATGCTTTTTCATTGTATTGAAGCACTTTTATGGTCGCATTTGAAATTCCAGCTTTCCGACAACATTCTTCAATTTCCGCAAGAGCAGATGCTTTTGTTTCACCAAAAGTTAGTCTGCGATCTAGATGAATTTTTGCAAAATCAGCGACTGCACATTGGCTCGGAGAGTCAGATTCAAAAATGGTGGTTGTAATAGTACCTTTTCCCAAAAAATCATCGTGTTTTAAATGGTCGTTTAATTTCTCAATTTCCAACGCTATTCTTGCCATTTTGTAGATGGCATTTTCACCGCGTTCTGGTGCAGAGCCGTGACACGAAATACCTTTTACTTCGACACTTATCTCCATTCTACCACGATGACCGCGATAGATGTTTAGACTTGTTGGCTCGGTGCTAACTACTATTTCTGGACGAATGTTATCTTCTGCAATTAGATGTTTCCACGCAATTCCGTCACAATCTTCTTCCATGACTGTGCCGGTAAATAAAATTGTGAAATCGTTGTTTAAGCCTAATTCTTTAATGATTTTGGCAGCGTAAACCATCGATGCCATTCCACCTAATTGATCGGATGCACCGCGTCCCCAAACTTTGCCATTTTTGATGATGCCGGCGTGTGGTGGAAAATTCCAATTTTCCAAATTTCCAGGATAAACGGTGTCGATATGAGCATCGAAGGCAATTATTCGTTTTCCATTTCCAATTTTTCCAATGATGCTTCCTAAATCATCAATACGAATTTCGTCAAAACCAACCTTTTCCATTTCATCTTTGATGGTTGCAATCATATTTTTTTCTTTCATTGAAAAAGATGGTGTCTGAATCATTTTCGCCAAAAATTCAGCAGTTTCATTTTCGTATTTGAAAGATAATTTTCTGATTTTTTCGTAAATATTTGTCATCTATTCTCCTAAAATTAAGTAGTTGTGATTTTTCCAAACAGCCCAAATAAATTCTGATAAAGCAGTGATGGATTGTTTACAGTTGATTTTATGGTTTGATACATATTTTACAAGATTTCCTGTTTTGGCGAAAATAAGAATATATGATTTCCTACCGAGACGCATTTTAAATTTAATTCTTTCATCTTTTTCTAAAAAAACAAATCCGTTATTTTCGCTTTCAGAAAAATCTTTTTCGTCCCAAAATAGGGTGAATTTATCTTTGTAGGGTGCACCGTCGTACGGGCAAAAAGTTGCACAATTTCCACATTCATTACACAGATAATCGAGATGTAAAATTTGATTTTGATCTCTAAAATTATCAACATAAA
>CAYQOZ010000098.1:0-5260 GCA_964419355.1 uncultured Candidatus Cloacimonadota bacterium
TATTATTAAGATAAATATTTTTTTCATTTATCCTCCAAATTTTTTTTGTGAAAAACTGATGTGATAACGATGAGCGAAATCGCAATTACGATTGAACTATCTGCAATGTTAAAAACAGGCCATCTCGGCATAATAAAATCTGGAAAATCCCACCAAATAAAATCAGTAACGCTTCCGAAGATAACGCGGTCGATTAAATTTCCGATTGCTCCGCCTAAAATGAGTGTGTAAATTATGTGTTCAATTTTTAAAGTAGTTTTTGCCTTTAATCGCAAAATTAAAATTACTGCAATAATGGAAACAATAATGAAAATAATGCGATTTATAATTGGATTTCCAAATGATAAACTGAATGCAGCACCTTCATTCTCAACATGAGTAAGCCAGAAAAATTTTGGGGTAATCTTGATGGTCTCATGAAGTACGATAAATTTTCTAATAACTATTTTTGAGATTTGGTCGAGAAAAATGACTAACACAGAAACCCATAAATACTTTCTCATTTATTTTTTTCTTCTTTCTCTTTACAAAAGATGCAAAATTTTGCCCAAGGTAAAACTTTTAACCTTTTGGCGGGTATTTTACATCCACAAATTTCGCAAATTCCAAAATCTTTATTGTAAATTCTTTTCAAAGCCTTATTGATTTTATTCAGGTTGCTATATTCTTTTTCCAACATGTAAACGCGTCGTTCTGCATTATCAGTATCTGTTCCCATATCAGCTTGATGCATAGTGTATGAAGATAAATCTCCATTTCCGTTTTTGGACCCTCTCTTTTGAACTTCATTAATATCATTAATGATTTTTTGCGTCTCCTCTTTTTCCTTTAGAAGAATATCCTTATATCTCTTCAATTGTTCTGGTGTTAAGCTTTTTGCAGTCATAAAAGTTCACTCCTTATATTTTTAACATTAATTCTTTCAATAAAAGTTCCATATTTTTGCGGGCTTTTATTGCATTTTTTCTAATTTCTTCTTGAGTATGAGGATTATTATGAAAAATATTACTCAAATTTGTAACTACAGAAATTCCCAAAACTTTTAGTCCGCTATGAACGGCTACAATCGCTTCTGGAACGGTTGACATTCCCACCAAATCGGCACCGAATTTTTCAAACATTTTGCATTCAGAGCGCGTTTCCAAAGTTGGTCCCGGCAAACCAAGATAAACGCCACGCTTAACTTCAAAATTATTTTCTGTAGAAATTTTTTCGCAATATTCGATTATTTGCAGATTATAGGGTTCGTGCATGCTGGGAAATCTTTCGCCTAATTCATCGTAATTTTTTCCAATTAATGGATTATTGCCCATAAAATTTATATGATCTTTTAGCAAAATTATGTCGCCCGGTTTAAAATCTTTGCGTAAACTTCCGGCAGCATTTGTGATGATTAATGTTTCGATGCCAAGTTCACTCAATACTCGAATTGGAAAGGTAATTTCTTTCATCGTGTAGCCTTCATAATAATGAAGACGACCCTGCAAAATAATTACATTTTTGTTGGCAAGTTTTCCTGCGACCAATCTTCCTTTGTGAGAAGGAGCGGTAGATATTGGCATATTTGGAATGTCTGCATAATCAATAATAGTAGGAGATTGCATCATCTCGGCGATTGAATTTAAGCCAGTTCCCAAAATCATCGCAACTTCTGGTTTCATCTGAATTTCACTTTTTATGTATTGAGCTGTTTGTTTAATATTTTTTAACATTTTGTGCTTCCGTAAATTAAATTTCTAATGAAATTTAAGAGCAAAATTGCAATAATTGGCGAAAAATCAATTGGTGAATTGGGGAAAATACGATGTTGTAATTCACGAATTTTTTCTAAAACTGGTTCAGTAACTTTGATTAGAATTAAATAAATTTTGAAAAAATTTCCATAAGGATTAATGTGTACCCAAGATAAAATTGCGCGTGCAACAATGATGTAGGCGTAGATAGTGATTGCTTCCATAAATAAAAATTTTAAATTATTCATTACAAAACCTCATGACAATTTCTGCATCGTGCTTCGTAGATATCGGTTGCACCGACCACTACAGTTTTTTTGTTTTTAATTAATCGCTGAGTTCTGCTGGCGGGATTTCCACATTTTACACAAATTGCGGAAAGTTTTTCTACATATTCGGCGATTGCAAGTAATTTGGGAATTGGTCCGAATGGTTTTCCAGTATAATCCTGGTCCAACCCAGCAACGATTACTCGCTTTCCATTATCTGCTAATTTAGTACAAACCTCAACGATGGCATCATCAAAAAATTGCACTTCATCAATTGCAATTACTTCAGTATCATACTTTATGCTTTTATGGATATCTTCAGCAGTTTCCACAATTTCGGAAGGAGTTTTCATTTTTGAATGGGAAACTAGATGGGTTTTTTCATATCTGTCGTCAATTTTTGGTTTAAAAACCTGTATTTTCTGTCTGGCGTATTCAGCTCGATGAACACGCCTTATTAGCTCTTCTGTCTTGCCACTAAACATGCTTCCACAAACGACTTCAATCCAACCTGTTTTATTATTTAAAATATTCATTTACCTTTAAAAACCTCGCCCGCCATTAATTTTTTGGCAATGTTATTGTCAAATAATTTGTGAATGATTGAATCTGCGGTCAACTGCAAATATTTTTATTAAAAATAACTTCGGTTAGAATAAATTATAGACGATTTTGATTGAAAACATTTGACGAAGGAAGCTTTGAAATAATGTTTGGAAAAAATATCAGAGAGGAATAAATGAATTATAGAATATTAGCAATTAATCCTGGTTCCACTTCCACAAAAATTGCCATTTTTGATGATGTCGAAAAAGTTTTTGTCGAGGTGCTTCGTCACGCTACCAAAGAACTTGCGAAATTTGACGGTATTATCGAGCAGTTTGAATTCCGTAAAAAACTGGTTTTGGAAGCTTTGCAAAAACATAATGTTGAGCTCTCTTCACTAAACGCTGTCGTTGGTAGAGGTGGTCTTGTAAAAGCTGTGAATAGTGGAACTTACGAAATTAATGAACGGATGTTATCAGATTTGAAAAATCCAAAATTATGGGGTAGAATTCACGCTTCAAATTTGGGTGCGTTCATCGCAAAATCAATAGCTGATGATGTGCAGATTCCATCTTTCATTGTCGACCCAGTTACCGTTGATGAGTTTTGCGATTTTGCACGTATTTCGGGAGTTCCAGAAATTGAACGGAAATCATTATTTCATGCTTTAAACATTAGATTTATTGCTCATAAAGTTGCCGAAAAACTAAATAAAAATTTCGAGGATTGCAATATGGTTGCTGTTCATATTGGTGGCGGAATTTCAATAGCTGCCATCAAAAAAGGAAAAGTGATAGATGCCAATAATGCCCTTTTGGGAATGGGACCATTTTCGCCGCAAAGAGCTGGTGCATTGCCAATTGGGGATTTATTGAATTTGGCTTTTTCAGAAAAATATTCCCAAAAACAATTGGAAAAGAAATTGGCAAAAGAGAGCGGATTTATCGGATATTTGGGAACAGATGATGGACTCGAAATTGAAAAAAGAGTAAAAATCGGTGATGCAAAAGCAAAATTAATTCACGGAGCGATGTGCTATCAAATTGCCAAAGAAATTGGCAGTTATGCAACTGTTTTAGAAGGAAAAGTTGATGCAATCATTTTTACCGGTGGACTTATGTATGATCCGATTTTGAATAAAAAATTGGAAGAATATGTTGGATATATTGCACCCATTTTCAAATATCCGGGTGAAAAAGAGATGGAAGCACTCACGCAAGGAGCAGTGCGAATATTGAAAGGAATTGAGAAAATAAAAAAATATTAAATAAGGTCAAAGGATGAAAAAGATAATTCTTTCCACGCTATTTTTTCTAATACTTTTTGCTTGTCCTAAAATAGATGAAAAAAAATGGACAATTCTCATTTATATGGCGGCGGATAATGCTTTAAATAATTATGCAATTGCCGATATTGAAGAGATGATAAATGCAGAATTTTCCGAAGAGATAAATATTATTGTGCAAATAGATTACAGTGAAAATAATTCTCAAACAGGAACTTATCGCTACAAAATTTTTCCGGGAGAAAATCTGATGATAGATTATTTGGGAGAAATTGATAGTGGTGATGGAAATCAATTAAGCGGATTTGCAAATTGGGGATTTTCCAAATATCCAGCCGAAAAAAATGCTCTCTTTATTTGGGGACATGGAAATGGCTGGTATTCTGATGAAAATGCAAGTTTTTGCACTGATAATCAATCAGAAAACTACATAAAAATGGCTGATGGAGAATTTTGTGACGCCATTAAAAATATTAATGAACATTTGGATATTTTAGTTTTAGATGCTTGCAATATGCAGACTTTAGAAGTGGCAGCTGAAATTTATCAGGAAGTAGATTACATAATTGCAGCGGAAGATGGCATCGATGACCAAGGATTTCCTTACCAAGTAATTTTCTCAGAATGGGAAGATTTTTCTGATACCGAAAATTTGGCAAAACAGATTGGTTTTAATTTTCATTATTTTTATTGGGAGCAGGAAATTTTACCAATATCCTGTTCTGTTCTCAAAACTTCAGAATTTCCAAATGTTATTGCTAAAATAGAATGTTTTACCCAAAATTGGAATTTCAATTCTTCAAATGAAATTTTCACCCAAAGCCGAGAAGAATGTCTTGAATTTAATGAAACATTTGATGTTAATCCGGCGATGGATGTGGATGTGAGAGAGTGGTTTGTAAATCTTCTGAACCAAAGTTTGGAAAATGCAGACTATGAATTAATTATTTTTTACCAAGAGATAATTTCTGTTATTGATTCAGCCTACATTTTTCAAAAAACAGAGGAATACGAAGTCGGATATTCGAACGAAGTTGGTTCCGCACTAATTTGGTTTCCAGATTCAGAGGCAATTGGTTTTTTTGAAGATCGAAAAAAAGAATATGAAAATCTTGTTTTTTCTGAAGCAGGTTGGCTGGGCTTTTTAAATGGCTCTTTTCAAAGGTAGATTTTGAGTTATTGTAATTAGAAAATATGAAAAAAAAAGGTAAAAAAATGGAAAAAGATTTTGATATTTTAATCAAAAAAGCGTTTGCAGAAGATTTTGCTGATATCGGTGATGTAACAAGTTCGGCTATTTTTTCTGACGAAAAAGATGACTATTATTTGCTTTCAAAAGATGATGGCGTTCTTTGCGGAATAGATTTTTTCCAAAAAGTTTTTTTGAAAATAGATGAAAATATCGAATTAAAAATTTTCAAAAAAGA
>CAYQOZ010000099.1:0-5071 GCA_964419355.1 uncultured Candidatus Cloacimonadota bacterium
ATTTGCCTTCTTTTTTTGGTTGACGGCAAAAACAATTGTTAAGATAAATATCTTGATGAGCTTTTACTGCTTTTTCAGCTTCCCGATAAGTGCAAACTTTGTGACTGTGATTTTGTCCCATTTCTAACTCCTTTTATTTTATGGTTTTCCAACCGTAGGCAACGCCAATTTGATCGCCATTTCCGATGTGATACTCTTTTTCTTTCAGAAATTGTCCACCCATTTTTTCATAGAAATATTTTGAACTGTTATCTCGTAAAACCCAAATAACCATATTGGTAAAATTACGTTTCAGTAATTCTTGTTTGAAGATTTTAAAAAGTTTCGAGCCAAGATCTTTTTGTTGATGTTCTTTGAGAATATAAATTGCCATTAATTCACCATCATATTCTGGCAAAAGTTCTTTTTCTCGATTTGCTCCTCCACTAATAAAACCAACGATTTTTTTACTTTCATCTTCCGCAACAAGAAAAATATAACCTTTATTATTAACCGTTTTTTTCCAATTATTTTCACTACGTTCAATGGACAAATTATCGAGAAAATCCTGAGGGATAATATTCTGATAAGTGGTTTTCCAAACTGCGATATGAACTTTTGCAATTGCTTCTACATCATTTAAATTTGCATGGCGAATGTTATATTTCATGACTTTTCCCTTCGTTTATATTTTCTCTAATAATCAAATAATTTTTCTCTTTTGAAATAACTTTGAAAGTAAATTTCTTTTAAAATTGCATTTTCTGGAAATTGCAAGTTTTCATCTTTTGCGGTGATTTCAAATGCCAAAATGCGAGCTTGTTTTAGTAACTCTCGGTCGCGGACAATGTTGGCATGTTTGAATATTGGCAAGCCAGATTGCTGAGTTCCAAAAAAGTTTCCCGGTCCACGAATTTCTAAATCTTTTTCGGCAATTACAAAGCCGTCATTGGTTGCTACCATTGTATTCAAGCGTTCCCTACCATCACTGCTAATGAGTGGATAGCTGATGAGATAGCAGTAAGATTTTTCTTTGCCCCTGCCCACTCTGCCACGCAATTGATGAAGTTGACTGAGTCCAAATCTCTCGGCGTGCTCGACAATCATTACAGTTGCGTTTGAAACATCAATTCCCACCTCGATGACGGTGGTGGAGACGAGAATATCGATTTTTTTATCTTTGAAACTTTGCATAATTTCATCTTTTTCAATCGCTTTCATTCTACCGTGCAAAATAGCCGATTTAAATTCTGGAAATATTTCAGTAGAAATAGAATTAAAGAGTGTTTCTGCATCGAGCAAATCCATTTTTTCGGATTCTTCCACGAGCGGACAGACGATGTAAACTTGGCGTCCATTTTGCAATTCCGTGCGAATTTCTTCATAAACTATATGCTTTTTGGAAGCACCTCGCCAAACAGTTTTAATTGGTTTACGATTGGGTGGAAGTTCGTCTAAAATACTGATGTCGAGGTCGCCATAAACAGTAAGTGCGAGTGAACGCGGAATGGGTGTGGCAGAGAGATACATTAAATCGGGAGCATTATTTTTTTGCGATAAAATTGCACGCTGTTCCACACCAAAGCGATGTTGTTCATCGATAGCAACAATGCCAACTTTTTTGAAATTTACATCTTTTTGAATAAGTGCGTGTGTGCCTATGATGATGTCAATTTCACCATTTTGAATTTGTTCTTTTACCAATTGTTTACCTTTGTAATTTCCACCTTTCAAAAGTGCAATTTTAATATTTTGCTGATTTTGTAAAAATGCAGAAATGCTTTTGAAATGTTGTTCTGCCAAGATTTCGGTGGGTGCCATTAACACCGCTTGAAAACCATTTTCGAGGGCGAGTAAAAGGGCAAAAACCGTTACAATCGTTTTGCCTGAGCCAACATCACCTTGTAAAAGTCGGTTCATTTGTCGATCGGAAGTCATATCACTTACAATTTCCTGTAAAACGTGTTTTTGTGCATTTGTCAACTCAAATGGAAGTGATTTTTTCAATTTTGAAGTAAATGTTTTCTGCAAAATAAATTTGTTACCTTTTGCTCTTTCGTGGTGTTTTTTGCAACGCGATAACATTAATTGAGTGAAGAAAAGTTCTTCAAATGCGAATCGTTTTTTTAGTTTGGGAATTTCTTTCAAATTTTGAGAAAAATGAATTTTCTGAAGTGAATTATTACGATTTTCAAAATCGTATTTTATCAAAATATAATCGGGCAAAGTTTCGGTAATATTTTTGGCATAAATAGAAAATGCATTGTAAATTAATTTACGCATTACATTTATAGAAATACCATCTGTAAGTGGATAAACAGGTAATATTGTGCGAGAATGCCAAAAATCATTTGTTTCGTCTGTATCGTCTAAAATTTCAATTTCAGGGTGGATGATTTGAGGTGAATTGCGAAATTGCGTTATGGTTCCACTTACCCAAATTTGTTGACCAATTTCTAGCTTATCGGAAAGCCATTTGCCGAACCGAAACCAAGTGCAATAAAGGTTGTTATCACCATCGGAAATGATGACATTCAGTTGCGATTTACGCCGTCCAAAATTCTTCTTTTCAAGCGAAATAATTTTACCAATAATCGCACAATTTTCGCCAAATTTTAAGTTGCAAATTTTATCCGTTCTAGAGCGGTTAATATAATCGCGTGGAAAATGCTCCAAAATATCACCAATTGTGAAAATTTGCAATTTATGAAGTAATTTAGCACGATATTCGCCAACGCCTTTCAAATATTTTATGTCATTTTGGAGAGGATTCATTTTTAATTTCCGAAATTATTTTAATTGTTTTATCAATTTCTTTTTCAGTTGTAAATCTTCCTACCGAAAATCTTACTGTTTTTTGAGCTTGAGAAATTGGAATTTTCATCGCTTGAAGAACAGATGAATTTTTCGTATTACCCGAATGACAAGCGGCTCCAGCCGATACAGCAATTTTTGAAAACATCTTATTTATTTGCTCAATTTTAAATTTTTCAAAACTTATATTCAAGGTATTTGGAAGTCTCATTTTGGGATGTCCATTCAGCTTTATTTTTGTAATTGCCAAAATTCTTTGATGAAGTTTTTCCCGCAAAATCTCAAGATTATGAGATTTTTTTAGTGCTAATTCACAAGCTTCTCCCAAACCTACAATTTCCAAAATATTTTCAGTTCCGGCTCTTCGACCTTTTTCCTGACCAGCTCCGTGCAGAATATTTTTCAAATTAATTCCATCTCTAATAAACAAAGCTCCGACACCTTTTGGAGCATAAATTTTGTGTCCGGCAATCGAGAGCAAATCAACATTCATTTTTTTCACATCAACCGAAATTTTGCCGAGAGATTGAGCTGCATCAGTATGAAAACAAATCCCATTTTCTTTGGCAATTTTGCCAATTTCTGTAATCGGCTGAATCGTGCCTACCTCGTTATTGGCGTGCATTATCGAGATTAAAATCGTTTTGGAAGTTATATTTTTCTGCACATTTTTGTGATTCACCATTCCAAATTTATCGACAGGTAAATAGGTAATTTCAAAGCCAATCGAATGCAAATATTTGCAAACTTCGATGACAGCAGGATGTTCAATTTGGGATGTAATAATGTGATTTCCATTTTTTTTATGAGCAAGTGCATAACCGATGAGAGCATAATTATTTGATTCGGTGCCACCACTTGTGAACACGATTTCTTCGCTTTGGCAATTAATTAATTTTGAGATTTGTTTACGAGCTTTTTCCAATGCGATTTTGGTTATTACTCCAAATTTATGTGTGCTGGAAGGATTGCCGAAATGTTTATTCAAAAATGGCAACATCGCTTTGACAACAAGTGGATCAATTGGAGTGGTAGCGTTGTAATCGAGATATATTTGTTTCGTTAATTGTTTCGCCAATTTTTCTATTATGTATGTTTTCAAAATTTTAAACCTCAATCTAACGGACTTTTCACACTTATTTTTTTCTTTTGCATAACATGAGTATAAATCATGGTTGTCTTAAGATTTTTGTGACCCAAAAGCTCCTGAACAGTTCTTATATCACTACCATTTTCCAAAAGATGAGTAGCAAAAGAGTGTCGCAGAGTATGACAACCAGCAAGCTTCGTAACATTGCTTTTGGTTAATGCTATCTTAAATTTCTTTTGAACAGCACTGGAATGTAAGTGGAATCTAACCGTTTCCTTTAGCTCTTTACTATAATATTTTCTTGCTGCAGGAAACACATATTGCCATTTAAAATCTTTTTTTGCGGTTGGATATTTTTTAGCAATTGCATTTGGTAAATCTACAACTCCATAACCTTCCGACAAATCTTTATCGTGAAGATTTTGTCTTTTATCTATTTGATCTTTAAGAGAATTAAACAGTTTATTAGGCAAAATAGTTCTCCTGTCTTTATCACCTTTGCCACGATGAATTATTATTTGAGAATAATCAAAGTCAATGTCTTGAACTCGTAAACTTAAACACTCATTCAGTCTTAAACCTGCACCGTAAAGTAAATTACAAATTAGAAAATACACTCCGTGAAGATGAATAAAAATTAACTCAATTTCATTCTTGCTGAGCACAACAGGAATTCTCTGTAGTTGTTTAGCCCGAATGAATTTGTTAGCATTAAAATCATCTCTTTCCAACACTATTTTGTATAAAAATATTAGTGCATTTAATGCTTGATTTTGAGTTGATGCAGACACTTTTTCTTTTACTGCTAGATACGTTAAATATTCAGCAACTTCATTAGCTCCCATCTCATTTGGATTATGCTGTTTATGAAAATAGTAATACCTTTTCATCCAGTTGATATAAGATTTTTCTGTTCTTCGACTATAATGTTTCAACCTCATTATTTCGTGAACTTTAATTAATATTTTCTTATCACCCATAGCTCCTCGCAAGTATATTGATATTATGAAGCAAGTATAAGAAGTCTTCTTTTTTTGGCAAGATATATTTTTTCTCTTGACATAATCTTTTAATATAAACTTTCGTCATGTTGGTTCTTGCGGGATTTAGGTTTATGATTTGGAGAAATTAATATGAAGCATGTATATAAGGATATTATCACGCCACTTGGCGGGATATTAACGAGTT
>CAYQOZ010000100.1:0-2489 GCA_964419355.1 uncultured Candidatus Cloacimonadota bacterium
AAAACACCAAACTATCAAAAACAAAAAAGAGATTGCCGAACTAAAAATAACCAAATTAAAAATTATCAAACAACGCTTATTTTTGCTTATTTTTGTTTTGTTGCTATTCATTGGCACCATTATTGCTTTCTATTTCCTCAAGCTCAAGCATAAACTGGCAAAATTATTAAAAATAAAAGTAGCGGAAAAAACCACCGCCCTGCAAGAAGAAGCAGAAAAATATCAAAAAGCGGAGAAAAAATTGATGGATGTAGAGAGATTTTTGGCAATGCGAGAAATATCAGCAGGTATTGCACACGAGGTCAAAAATCCCCTTACGAGCATTAGTAGTGCTACCCAAATGCTCCAAGATAAACCAATAGCCCCCGCCGAAGAAGAGGCATTTCTAAATATCATCGCAGAGAGCGTGAGCATCGCTACAAACACGATTGCCAAAATGTTAGATTTTACCAAGACAAAGGATATAAATCTACAAAAAAGAGATACCAAACTTCTTTTAAATCGTGTTTGTAAGTTACTGCGAGGTAACTTCAAAGCTAACCAAGTAACATTGGAAAACAAAAACAATCTACCAATTTTGAACATTGACGAAGAGTATATCCAAAGTGTGTTTGTAAATGTTATCAATAACGCTATCAATGCCATGCCAAACGGCGGAACATTGACGATAACTTCCGAAACTAATAACGATAAACTTTACCTGAAATTCATTGATAACGGGAGTGGCATCAAGCCAGAGCTTTTGGAAAAAGTGTTCGATCCATTCTTCACAACCAGAAGTGATGGACACGGATTGGGTCTTAATATTGCTAATCAAGCGATGAAACAGCACGGTGGCACGATAAAAATAACATCTGAACTAAATGTGGGAACGACTGTAACACTCACCTTCCCACTCATTGAGGCGTAAATTATGTTAGGTAGAGTATTAGTAGTAGACGATGATAAAAATGTAAATTTATTGCTTAGCACATTATTACAAAAAAATGGTTATGAAGTAGCAACCGCTTTCGATGGTGAGAGTGCGATTCGAGAAATAAGTTCATTCAAACCAACGGTGATATTATTGGATGTAGTTTTGCCAGATTTTGATGGTTTCGAGGTAATGCGAAGGACAAAACAATTGGCAAAACCACCCATCATCATTATGATAACTGGGAATTCTGGTGTAGAGCAAGCAGTAGAAGCATTGAAGGCTGGAGCGTTCAACTACATTGCCAAACCGCTAAATAACAATGAGCTAATCTTGGTAGTCCAAAAAGCATTTATGCTGAATAAACTGGAAAATGAAGTTGAAACACTCAAAGAAAAATTTGCATTTGATAGAACATTTATTGGACAATCGGTGCAAGCCGAGAAAATCCTCAACACGATAGATGTGGTAGCACCGGCAGATGTAGCGGTGATTATTCAAGGTGAAAGCGGTACGGGGAAAGAGATAGTAGCCAACTTGCTTCATCACAAAAGTAAACGCAAAGATGCTCCTTTTGTGCTTGTAGATTGTGGTGCAATTCCAGATACACTCATCGAAAGTGAACTCTTTGGTCACACAAAAGGTGCCTTCACGGGTGCTCATTCCGAACAAATTGGTAAACTGGAACAAGCAAATAAAGGCACTATTTTCTTAGATGAAATTTCCAACTTAAATTTGAATGCACAAGCAAAATTACTGCGGGTTATGCAGGAGAAAAAAATCTGCAAAGTGGGCAGTAGAAAAATGATTAACCTTGATATTAGAATTTTGGTAGCTTCCAATCAAAACCTAAGTAAGCTTGTGGCAGAAGGGAAATTTAGGTTTGATCTCTTTCATCGGTTAGACCAATTTTCCATTAACATTCCACCATTGGCAACTCGCCAAGAGGATATTCCGCTTTTGGCAAAACACTTCGTCGCAAAAGCAAACTTATTTTTACATAAAAAAGTGGAAAATATCTCCTCAGAAGCTGTGCAAAAATTGATGGACTACAATTTTCCTGGTAATGTGCGTGAATTGGAAAACATCATCCGTAAAGCAGTATTACTCACAAAAACAAATATTATCGAAACTGATGTAATTAATCTTTCCGAAACTGTGTGTGCTTGCACATCTTCCCAAAATCTCTTAAAAGCAAAGATGGATCTCGAAAAAAAACTGATTACACAAGTGATGCAACAAACTAACAATCGTACCAAAGCTGCCGAAATTTTGGGCATCTCTCGCAAGACACTCTATCTCAAAATAATGGAGTATGGTATTTAATTAATAATTAAAAATGTTTTACCTACCTGCCTTGCACCTTGTAATAAAAGTGGTTTACGATTTGTGCTATTTTTCCAAGCCAATAACTCTTGATATGCCTCTCTTTTCATCTAAATACCTCCCAAAAAATGTCAATTACATAAATTTTTATCTCCCAAAAAGTGTAACTTATTTTTTTGTTCTATAATAAAATTGTTTAATTCGTGGGTAATATTTTTACTTTCATTTCTTTTGTTCCGACAAAATAAAC
>CAYQOZ010000100.1:2589-5032 GCA_964419355.1 uncultured Candidatus Cloacimonadota bacterium
GCGGACTACTCCCCTCAAGAGGAGATTAAAAAAATTAGCATTATTTTGTTTCTGTCTCTAATTTTTCCGCACAAATGACAATCACACTTGTCTTTTTTAGACTTATCTTGACAAATAGAATGGTCTAATTATTTTTGTTCAATGGAGGTTTAAAATGAGAAATATCTTAAATGAACTCTTTTCGATTCAAAATAAATTGGCTACTTTTGTACCTACAACTTTCAAACGATATTTAAAAATAGATTGGGACAAAAGATTAATTACACTTGTGGGAGCAAGAGGAACGGGGAAGACAACTTATGTCTTACAACATTATCTTGAAAACTACCAATCACCGCTGGAATGTCTCTATTTTTCGGTGGATAATCCATTAGTTGCGAAAAGTGGAATTTACGAAATTGCTAAAGAATATTTCACATATTTCGGAGACGTTATTATCATTGATGAAGTTCATAAACAAAATAACTGGGCAACAGACATAAAAGCTCTATACGATGAATTTCCTGGTAAGAAAATGATAATTTTAGGTAGCTCAAAATTAAATATCATCAACCAAAAAGGAGATTTATCTCGGCGAGCACTTATTTATAATTTGAAAGGATTATCATTTCGTGAATTTATAGAATTGAAATATCAGAAAAAATTAAATGCTCACTCTTTAGAAGAAATTATTTCAAATCACATTGAGATAAGTGCCAAAATATTGCGTAAAATTCCAACAATAAAAAAATATTTTAATGAATATAAACAATTTGGATTTTACCCGTTTTTCAATCAATATTCGCCAGCAGAATATCAAAGTGTATTACATAATGTCATCGATAAAATTATTTATGAAGATGTTCCAAGTTTAAAAAACATCAAAAGTTCATCTAGTTTGATCTTTAAAAAATTAGTGGCATATTTGGCGATGTCAAAAATTCCTACCGTAAATGTCGCTTCCATGTGTAACGAATTGGATATTAAAAAAGAGACTTTATACGCATATCTCGATCTTCTGAATAGAGCTGACATCATTAACATTGTAAGAAGAAAAAATGCTACTATTAGGTCACTCAAACACTCTAAAATATTACTTTTAAACCCAAACTTATACTTTGCAATTAGCAATGAACTATGGACGCACAATACTAACTTGGGGAACATCAGAGAAGCATTTTTTGTTTCACAAATAAATTATTCTGTTTTCGCTTCCGAAATTACAGATTATTTAATTGAATTAAATAGTGTTAAAATTGAAATCGAAATTGGTGGAAGAAATAAATCTCGGCAGCAAATAAAGAACATTGAAAATAGTTATGTGTTTAAAGATGATATTGAACTTGGATTCGAAAACATAATCCCACTATTTTTAATAGGTTTTCTGTATTAATTTGATTAGATGCCGTTTTGCTTCGCAAAGTCAACATTAAGCGTTAAGTTGTTTTTACTTTCATTTCTTTTGTACCGACAAAATAAAATTATTGACAACTTATACTAATATAGATTTTCGTTCGATATATTTTATTGAGAGTAAAGGAGATATACACTAAATAATGTTTTATGATTATATTAGATAATATAAGGAAGCGTATATTAATGGATAAAAATAAAGACAGAATGGGTAGTTTGGAATTAAGATTTTTTTCTTATTTTCAAATGAGTAAAGGAAGAATTGTAAAATCGGGTGAATTAGTAAATGTTTTGGGTATAACCAAACAGCGTGAGAATAGTTTATTGAGCAGATTATCTGCCAAAAAAATGATTGTTCGTTTACAACGCGGATTATATCTATTGGCAGAACAAATTCCTGCAAGTGGTTTTGTAGATATAGATGAATATGAAATTATAAAATATTATATGGAAGAGATTGAAGCAAAATATTTAATTAGCGGTTTCACAGCCATTTATTATTATGGATTTACAACTCAAATCCCCAACACTATTTGTGTATATAATAACAAAATTTATGGTGAAAAACAAATTGCGGGGAAAACATACAAATTCATCAAAACATCTGTTAAAAGATTAAAGGGGGCAGAAAAAATAAACACAGAAAATAATTGTGATATTTTATTTGCCTCAAAAGCAAGATTGTTGATAGATTGTATTTATGATTGGAAAAGATGCAATTCAATTCCAGCAGTTTATAGTTGGATAAAGCAAGAAGTTGCTAAAGATGAAACTATCATCCAAAAACTAATTAACAATGCAAATCGTTACGGCAATAAATCTGTACAGCGAAGACTAGGCTATTTATTGGAAACCATGCAAGTAGAGCCTTCCAAGTTAATGAGATTACAAAGGAAACTCGGTAAAAGCAAATCATTAATTCCTTTTAACCCTACTAAAAAAATAACCGGGAAAATAGATAAAAAATGGGGAATTGTCATCAATGAATGATACTATCCATCTAAATAAAGAGTATTTTAAAAAAGCTTTAATTTACACATCTTCCCAAACT
>CAYQOZ010000101.1:0-4985 GCA_964419355.1 uncultured Candidatus Cloacimonadota bacterium
ACGATGATTTCAACACTGCCAAAGCAATTTCTGTTCTTTTTGAAATCGTGAAATTGTTCCATAAATCGAACGATAAAAATTTTGCACATCTTTTGGTAGAACTGGGTAAATCAGTCGGATTTTTTCAAAATATTGAAGAGCATCTTGCGGAAGATTTAGGTGAAATCACTGAAGATTTTATCGAACGTTTAATTGAGTCTCGTAACAATTATAAAAAAGAAAAAAACTGGGAAATGGCAGATAAAATTCGGAATGATCTAAAAAAAATGAAAATTACACTAAAAGATACACCCGAAGGAACAGATTGGGAGATTTTTAAGTAGTCAATTCTTTCAAAACCTCCGCTAATTTTTTGGTTAGATTTTTTCTACCATATTTTTCCACATCTTTGAAGGAAAACTCAATTTTTTTGTTGTGAACATTTTCAATAAATCTTCCAATCTCATCAATTTTATAGTAATTAAACATTTTGCCACTATCAGTTTTTTCCAGGATTTTAGCGACTTCACTATTTTCTGGACCAATTCCTAAAATTGGAATTTTTGCACCCAAATATTCAAAGATTTTTCCAGGAATAATATTTTCTACACTATTTACGATGAGGAGCAAAATCGATGAATTTAACAGAATCGGCATCATTTTTTCATGAGGAATATATTTATGACTTTTTGCGAAATCATAATTTTGGAGTTGCTCTCTAATCGGATGACAAACATTGCCGTAGATATTAAAAATAATTTTATGCTGAAAATGGTAACTCATTTTACTAATTGCTTTTAGTAAAGGTAGAGGAGATCTTTCTGGTGGAATTATTCCAAAATAATTTATCGTAAATTGCTTGGATGATTTCTTTTTCGTTTTGAAATCAGACTCATCAAAACCGTTTGTAATTAATGTTTTTTTTATCTTTTGGGTGCTTTTCAAAATTTCATCAGCGGCAACAATAATATGATTGGAATTTCTTACAACTCTATTTTCTAATATTCTGTCTGCAAAAGATGTAATTTGGCATCTTTTCACATTTTTTAGATAACCAATTTCTGTCCACGGATCACGAAAATCTGCAATCCATTTTACGCCCAATTTTCGCTTTAATTTATAGCCTACTAAATGAGTAGAGTGTGGAGGACCAGATGTAATAATCGCATCATATTTGTTAGATTTCAATTCCAATTTTGCCACTTTGAAAGCGTGTTTATTCCAAATCTTTCTCATGTCTGGAATTACAAAATTAATTCTACAAAAAATCAGGATTTTCTTCATCCAATTATCTTGATTTTGAATTTCCAAACTTCCATGCGGAATAGAAGAATTTTTTCCAGCTAATTTTTTAAATAATTTTCCAAAAACTGGCGTTTTAGTCCTGATAACTTTGATGTTTGCTGGGATTTCATTTTCCAAAGAAAAATCTAAATTTGGATAATCGCCATTTTTGGTTGTTATCACAGTTGGTAGCCAACCAAATTGCGGAAGATATTTAACGAATTTCAGCCAGCGTTGCACTCCCGAGCCGCCACTCGGAGGCCAATAATAAATTATTATTAATATTTTTTTCATAGTTTTTTACCTCCGACAATTTTTTTGTATGCACGAATTTTTGTCCAAAAGTTTATTTTCAAAATGAAAATTATCGCCATTGATTTGAAATTTCATAACAGCCAATAGCGGCGGCAGTTGCCACATTCAGAGAATTTTTCCAACCAAACATCGGAATTTTAATGATTTCATCAGTTACACTCAAAAGGCTTTTATCAATTCCCAAAGCTTCATTTCCCAAGAGCAAGGCGGCTGGCTTCTCAAAAATAGTTTCGTTTAGCGTTTTTGCATTTTCTGTAGTCTCTAAAGCATAAATCTTGTAGCCTTTTTTCTTGAGTTCAGCGATTAAATTCATCGTTAATTTGTGATGTTGCCAAACAATATTTTTTATTGTTCCCATCGCAGTTTTTTGGACTTTTGTGTTTTCGGGAAGTGGAGTATATCCGCAAAGATATAGCTTGGAAATTTTGAAACATTCTGCTGTTCGAAAAATTGAACCAACATTAAATGAAGATCGTAAATTATCTAAAATAAAAACAAGTGGAATATGCTTGTATTGCCTATTCATACCATCTTTTTGTTGGATAATAATATCGCTGTCTTTAAGATTTATTCCCATTTTTTGCTCTAATGGAACTGCAAAACTTAGAAATTCTCGAAGCGAATAAGTTGTTAAATTATCTTCAAATTTAAGATTCATCCAAGTAAGACATTTGCTAAATTGCAACAGCAAATCTGCCTTTTTTGCAGTGTTATCCCAATTTCTTTCAATCTGATAAATATATTCAATAATTTTTTTATTCTGTCTTTTATTTGAGAGATTTTGGAATTTTTTTTTGGAAAATTTCATTTTTTCTCCTTATATTCAAGTTGAGTTTAAACGTTCTTTCGGAATTTATTTGTCAATAATTTTTATTTACTTCGCGGATATCAACTACAAATAAATTAGCAAAACTTGACATAAAATCCCCTCAAAAAAAAATAAATTTTCGTGTGCTAGGTGGGAAGATAGCGGTTTCCTGTAACCCACAATCCGCTATAGTGGGGCTGAATTCCTGCTTTGAGAATATTGATTTTCTTAGTGAAAATAATAAGCGGTGTTGAGAATCAAGCCCAACGCAATTGTGAACCGTGAACTGTGTCAGATTCGGAAGAAAGCAGCACTAAACGGAAATTACGGTGTGCCGTTGGTCAACTGGATTTGAGCTGGCTACTATTTTTATTCTGAAATAGGTATCGATTGCAGGTGCACACATTTTTTAATTTAATGATTGAAGATTGAATATTTTTTAATTCAAAGAGGACTTATGAAGAGATACAAAATACCACGCGGAACTTTTGATATTTTGCCAAACGAAAGCTATAAATGGCAATATGTTACGGAAATGTTTAAGAAAACCGCCAACCTTTTTAATTATCGAGAAATTGTTACACCAATTTTTGAAAATAGCGAAATTTTTGAGCGTGGCGTCGGCGATACTTCCGACATCGTCGAAAAAGAGATGTATAAATTTCAGGATAAAAAGGGTCGTGAATTTGCACTACGGCCGGAAGGAACCGCACCGGTTGTGCGTTCTTTTGTGGAGAATGGCTTGCACTTGAAACCGAATTCTGCCAAATTGTATTATATTGGTCCGATGTTCCGCTACGACCGCCCCCAAAAAGGAAGATACCGTCAGTTTTACCAATATGGTGTTGAAAATATTGGGAGTGAAAATCCTTTTATTGATGCGGAAGTTATCTCATTTGCTTTTCATTTTTTGAAAAAATTGGGATTGCAAAATTTTGAGTTGCAGATTAACAGTATTGGTTGTGAAAATTGTACGAAAGAGTATGATTTTGCCCTGAAAAAATATTTTTCAAAATATAGCGATGAACTTTGTTCAGATTGCAAAAAAAGATTGGCGAAAAACCCGAAACGCGTTTTAGATTGCAAGGTGAAAAATTGTAAGGCAATCGCAAAAGATGCACCTTCGATGCTCGATTATCTTGATGAAAATTGCAAAATGCATTTCTCATCAGTTCAAAAATATCTTTCCGAAATGCAAATTTCTTTCGTGATAAATCCAAAAATTGTACGCGGATTAGACTATTATGCACAAACGGCATTCGAGTTTATTGATACAAATTTGGGTGCACAAAATACTTTAATTGGTGGCGGAAGATATAATGGTTTAGTGGAGCAATTGGGAGGCAAAAATCTTTCTGGAATTGGCTTTGCTGGCGGTTTTGAAAGATTATTGTTGTCAATGGATAACGAAAAATGTTTTTTGGGAAATCCTCAAAATCCAAAAATTTATTTGGTAACTTTAGGCGAAAAAGTTGAAAAAAAAGGAATTCAAATTATTCAGAAATTGCGAAATGCAGAGATTTCAAGCGAGTTTGATTTTGATAAAACTTCAATGAATGCTCAAATGAAAGCGGCTAACAAAAGTAATGCGGAATTTACTTTAATTTTGGGTGAGGATGAACTAAATAAAAATGAAGTTATTCTAAAAAATATGGAAACGAGTGAACAGCAAAATGTTGAGATAGACAAAATAATTGAATCAATAATTACTTAAAAAAATCTTGACGTGAAAAGTTGGCACTCTAAAAAAGACACTGCTAAAAATAAATAAAAGTTAAATAAAAAATGGAGGATGTTATGAAATTGAAACCACTTGATGATCGAGTTGTAATCAAGGTAACTGAGATTGCAGAAAAAAATGTGGGGGGAATTATTATTCCAGATACAGCAAAAGAGAAACCACAAATTGGAGAAATTATTGCAGTTGGAACGGACGAAGAATTAGTGGATTTGGTAAAAGTTGGTGATAAAATATTGTATGCAAAATATGGCGGAACCGAGATAGATATCGAAAATGAAAAACTGATTATTATTTCTCGTTCAGATATTTTGGCTATCGTTAAATAGGAGAAAATTATGGCAATTTTAGAAGTTAATGCAAACAGTTTTGAGCAAGAAATTATCAAATCGGATCTTCCTGTTATTGTAGATTTGTGGGCACCTTGGTGTGGACCTTGTAAAGCTTTGCATCCAGTTATAGAAAGCGTTGCTACAGATTACGATGGTAAAGTAAAAGTTGTGAAAGTTAATATTGACGAAAGCCCAACGATTGCCTCCGAATACCAAGTTATGTCGATTCCTACTCTGCTTTTTTTTAAAGATGGGAAGGTTCAATCGCAGATAATCGGACTGGTTGATAAAGAAAAAATAGAAAGTAAACTTAATAATTTGCTTTGAAAAATTACCTTTAAATATTAAAAATAGCTCTCAAAATTATGGGGGCTATTTTTTTTGACTTCATTTTTTCTTGACATTTGTAGCATTACTAAAATTTAAAAATATCAAAAAAAATAGAGGAAAGATATGACTCTAAATCGCATAATTGAACATCCAGTTTTACCTATTTTGGAAAAACAAAAAATTCCATTTTATTGGAACG
>CAYQOZ010000102.1:0-4964 GCA_964419355.1 uncultured Candidatus Cloacimonadota bacterium
ACCATCTTTCAGATAAACTCTAATAAAATGATTGGAAAGTGCAGTTTGCCAACCATCTTTTTCTGCTTCTATAATTCCACTTAAAGTTGGCTTTTGTGCCAATATTTTTTCAATGTATTTTTTTGTTTTTTGGGCTGATAATTCAGCGAGAATATTACTCCGCTTTTTCATTATTTTTCCATCAATTTGCTCTTTCATTTCTGCTGCTTTTGTGCCAAACCTTTTGGAATATGAGAAAACATGAAGATAAGTAAAGTCTAAGTTTTGCAGAAACTTTAAAGTTTTTTGAAACAGTTCATTTGTTTCGCCAGGCAAACCAACTATTACATCAATGCCAATCGCAACATTTGGAAAAATATCTCTAATTTTACCAATTTGATTTGAAAATTCCGAAGTGGTATATTTGCGATTCATTTTGTGTAAAAGTTCATCACAACCAACTTGAAGCGGGATGTGAAAATGAGGTGCTATCTTCTTGCTTTCACGAAAATAAGCTAGTAAATTATCTGTGAAAAGTTGCGGTTCAATCGAGCTTAAACGAATAATTTTGACACCTTCAATTTTTTCCACATCAAAAAGTAAATCAGCTAAAGAATAATCATTTTCTTGCTGGTAAAGTCCCAAATTTATTCCACCAAGCACAAATTCTTGATAACCATTTTGCGCCAATTTCTTAATCTGATTCAATACATTTTCTCGCTTGCGACTGCGGGAATGTCCACGGGCAAAAGGGATAGCGCAGTAAGCACAATAGTAGTCGCAACCATCTTGAATTTTAACGAAGGCACGCGTTTTGTCGTTCATTGAATTGGTAGAAAGTTCGGCAAATTCAGTTGCTTCAAGAATATCTTCAAAACAATTTCCACCTTGCTGTAAAAATTGAAAAATTTGCTCTTTTTTATTGTTATCAACAATTAAATCTACATCACCAAGTTTACGAATTTCATCAGCATTTCGTTGAGAGTAACAGCCCGTAACAATAACTTTCACATTTGGATTTTTTACTTTTTGCGACAATGCTTTACGAAGCGAATTGCGACTTTTATAATCAGTTCGATTGGTTACCGTGCAGGAATTTATGATGTAAACATCTGCTTCATTTCCAAATGGAACAATTTCATAATTTGCAGATTTAAAATCATCTAAAATACAAGCCGATTCATACTGATTAATCTTGCAACCATAGGTTATTATCGCTACTTTTTTCATGTTTTTTCGTATGAACTTTATTCCTTTACGATAAGCTTAATTCCAAGTTCATCCAATTGTTTTTGAGAAACTTCTGCTGGAGATTCACTCATTAAATCGGCAGCTTGTAAAGTTTTTGGGAAAGCAATTACATCACGAATTGACTCCGCACCGGTCATTATCATTATCATTCTATCGATGCCTGGAGCAATGCCACCGTGAGGTGGAGTACCATATTTCAAAGCATTTAAGAAGAATCCAAATTTATCATTCAGCTCTTCTTCGGCAAAACCGAGTACATCAAAAATCTTCCTTTGAATATCGATATTATGGCAACGAATACTGCCAGATGAAAGCTCCATTCCGTTACAAACCATATCGTAAAGCTGACCTTCAATTTTACCATAATCAGCTTCATTCTCAAAATATTTGAGATGTTCTTCTTTTGGCAAAGTGAACATATGGTGAGCAGTTTCCCATCTATTTGCATCGTCATTATATTCGAAAAGCGGGAAATCTGTAATCCAGACAAAATTATATTCTTTTGGATTGTAAAGCTTCAATTCTCGTCCAAAATGATTACGAATTTCCGCCAAAACTTTGAAAACTATTTTATTTGAATCTGCTGCGAAAAGAATCAAATCGCCATCTTCCGCACCTGATTTTTCAATAATATTTTTCTTCTCTGTTTCATTTAAAAATTTAGAAATTCCCGCTTGTAAATCTCCCTCCTGACATTTCACAAAAGCAAGCCCTTTTCCGCCAAGATGCTTGGCGATATCAGTCAAACCATCAATTTGTTTACGCGAATATCCAGCACAACCTTTCGCCACTACACAACGCACACTACCTGCATTTTGCAAAGCTCCAGAAAATACTTTGAATTCAGAATTTGCTAGAATTTCGGAAAGATTGATAAGTTCCATTTCAAAACGACAGTCTGGTTTATCACAACCAAAACGACGCATAGATTCTTTGTAAGGCAACTTTGGAAATGGAATTTGCAAATCTACATTTATCGTTTTTTTGAAGATAAATTTGAAAAGTCGTTCCATTATATCGAAAATTTCTGCTTGTGTTACAAAGCTCATCTCCATATCCAATTGGGTAAATTCTGGTTGTCTATCTGCTCGCAAATCTTCATCACGGAAACACCTTGCAATTTGGAAATAACGATCAAAACCACCGATCATCAAAAGCTGTTTATAAATTTGAGGAGATTGCGGAAGTGCAAAAAATTTTCCATTATGAACTCGACTTGGTACGAGATAATCACGGGCACCTTCGGGTGTACTTTTCATCAGAACGGGAGTTTCGATTTCAAAAAATCTTTCGGCTGTCAAAAATTCACGAATCGCAAAAACAATCTCGTGACGAAGTAATAAAATATTTTTCAACTTCTCACGACGTAAATCGAGATAACGATATTTCAAACGTAAATTTTCATCTGCCAGAACATTCTCATTAATTTGCACAGGCAACGGCTCACTATTATTCAAAAGCAATAAAGATTCTGCTTCAATTTCAATCTCGCCAGTCGTCATATTAGGGTTGATGTTGCCACCTTCACGAGCAATTATTTTTCCCGTAACGGCGATAACATATTCATTACGAAGCTTACCTGCTTTGGCGTGAACTTTCTCATTTTCAGGATTAAAAACGATTTGCACCGTTCCACTAACTTCGCGTAAATCGATAAATATAAGTCCACCCAAATCTCTGCGACGATGCACCCAACCCATTACTGTAACGGTTTCACCGATATTTGTTTTTTGTAAATCACCCGCATAATGCGTTCTTTTTTCATTGCTGATAAAATCTAACATATCTATTTTCCCTCAAATTATTTTCGTTTGAACGATAATTAAAAAGAGTTAAAATCTGTCAACATACGAAAATTTGAAATATTCTATTTGACATAAAAACATAAATTTAAAGGATTAATTCATTCGCAATAAAATAAAAGGAGGGAGTTGTATGAAGAAGAATAAATTTTGCCAAAGTTGCGGCTACCCCATGAAAAAAGATAAAAAAGGTGGTGGTTCTAATGCAGATGGCACAATTAATAAAAAATATTGTTCAATGTGCTATGAAGATGGAAAGTTTTTAAGCCCGCCAGAAGTTGATACTGCTAAGAAGTTTCAAAAATTCTGCATTCAAGAGATGAAAAAAGATGGCATGAATGGAATTTTGGCGTGGATACTTACGCGTGGAATTCCAAAACTTGAGAGATGGAATTGATGAAATATAATGGGAATAAGTAATATTGTGTTTAGCCCGCAAATTTGGCAGTGTATGTGCCATGGTATTTAGGCACTAGTTATACGATATAATAAAAACTCAAATTTCTCGAGAAATTTTTCTCGCAATTTAATTAAATAAAATATGAGTTATTTAGGTCTTATTGGAAGCGTAACACTTATCCATTTACTAGCCGTGATTAGTCCCGGCCCAGATTTTATTATGTGTGTCCGCAACTCCCTAACTTATTCACGTAAAACTGGAATATGGACAGCAGTTGGTTTCGGAGCTGGAATCGCAGTCCACATTTTTTACTCTATAGCTGGTCTTGCTCTACTTATTTCTCAATCACCCCTACTTTTTGATCTAATTAAGTATCTTGGAGCTGGGTATCTAATTTACATAGGAATTAAATCCTTTATGGCAAAATCTTCAAAAATTAAACTTGGTGAACACAAGAAAAAAAAGGACATCTCACCTTTATCAGCGGTCAAAATTGGATTCTTAACAAATGTTCTCAACCCAAAAGCTACTTTATTCTTTTTAAGCTTATTTACAATAGTCATCTCGCCAGATACCCCAAAGTTAATCATGGTGGTTCTTGGGCTTATTATGATAGTCAATACATTTTTATGGTTTTCATTTGTTGCCTCAGTTCTTACTCAAAAAAGAATGCGTCTAATTTTTGAACGATTTCAAGGGGCTTTCAATAAGTCGTTAGGTGGACTGCTTGTCCTTGTAGGGCTAAAAGTTGCTTTTAGTAGTAAATAAAATTGCGACGTTTTTATTACATCTCCTTCTCTCATGTGCTTCCGCACTTGATGTCAGTCGACCACATTGCATTCTCGCAAAATACTTAACCCTTCATTTTGCTCGGGTCGTATAACAGCAGTATATGCAGTTCCACTCCTTGCAGTCGCTCCACCCAAATTATTCGCTCACATCGCGGTAATCTGTTAAAATTATACCGCGATTAAGTTCGCTCATAACTTTTCATATACTTATCGTTAAAAGGTAAAATCCCAAAAGAGAAAATAAAGAAATTTTTTAAAAAGAACTCTATAGAAATAATTGAATACGATTTTGAAGAGACCACGTTAAGAGACTTAATCAGAAGAATTAGGAACTCGATATCGCATTCAAATTTTTCTTTCATTGAAGATAAAGAAAACAACAAATTTATTGAATTTAATGATAAAAAGCCTTCGGATACGGAATTTGATTTCCAGTTAAAGTTGAAATTAAATGATATTCCGAAGTTTCTACTTTGTATCAGGGAATTTGCAATTAAAAATTAACTTGTTTTAAGCTCAATATTCGTGTTCAGCTTAAAATAGATAACAAAACCGCCACAAAACCATATACTAACCGTTATGTGCAAGCTGAAAAATGATAGTTAAAAACAAAAATATTTACACTACCACAAAAACAGCTCCTCGTGAAAATCTTGCAGCTTCCTGTGAAAGACTTACAGAGTACTTATAAAGACTTACAGAGTACCTATAAAGACTTACAGAGTACCTATAAAGACTTAC